>JANMIM010000793.1:0-17349 GCA_031375795.1 Bacteroidota bacterium | reverse complement strand
CTCAATAGCAAAAGAAAAATGAAAAACATCAAAATATTAGGCCTGTTCCTGCTGCTGATGTCGGCGGGCGTGGCGGTGCAAGCACAAGACTTGGTGAAGCTCAAGGATGGCTCTTTGATACGTGGCTCCATCATCGAATATATTGCGGGGGACCATGTGCGCATCAAGACCGAGGAGGGCAAGGTTTATGAGTATCCCGCAGCCGATATCCAAAGCACAAGTGTCGGCGAATCTGCGGGTTCGGGCATGACCAAAACCTTCGCCATCAAGACCAAGGGATATTACAACATCACGGGCCTCGGCATGAATTTCGGGAACAATTATGGATCCCTCAACGTCGCGCCGGGCCTCTACATGGTCAATGGTTGGCAATGGAACAAGCACCTCATGACGGGCATCGGAGCCGGCGTGGAATACTTGAACCGCGGCACAAGGTTCCCGCTCATCGTGGATGCGCGCTGGAAATTCGGTACAGGTAAGATTATGCCCTATGTAGGTCTGCTGGGGGGCTATACCCTGAGCGCACGCGCAGAGCAATACAATTATTTCGACAGTTTTTATTCCGAAAACTACAAGGAAAAGGGTGGTATCACATCGGGTGCACAAGTGGGATTTATCTCGCAAGGGTCTGAGCACTTCGGTGTGAATGTGAGCATCGGCTACCGCTACCAAGAACTGCATCGCGACACGGAATCTGGCTTCTGGAATGGCACCGAATACATCATCACACCTGTGACCGAGGTCGATTACCTCAACCGCGTCACCATCGGCGTGGGGCTGCTGTTCAATTGATTGCGAATATATTGTGCAAGAATTTTGGGTCGGCCTCCACGTTTTGTGGGGGCCGATTGTATTTGTTGGGAAAGCGAATGTTGGAGATCAATGACAGACAATCATTGGAGACGAATTGAATCGTTACTCGGCATGAGCAGGTGGATTCTCCGAAGGAATATTGTGTTGATGGATTCGAAGAACTCTTTGAAGTCCTTGCTCAGGTCCATATTTCCAATTGTTGTATTGCTCGCGAATAGACAGCATTGTACTCAGGCGCTCATTGAAGGATTGTTTTGCCCAAAAAAGTGCATCACCATCGTCTTCTCCAAGTTTATGGATACGCAGTTTCGTTCTATCAATTGTTCCATTCATATTGATCCAATGAAGGAAATCATCTATTCAAAGATAAGAAAAACTGGTCACGATTGCAATGCCTTCCAAAGCATCCATCACCTCACCGATAAAAAATCGGGAACTTTGCTGGATCGGTTTCGTGCATCATGTCATAGACACATTCAAAGATGTCTTCGACATTGGGTTTGCTCCAGTAGTCGCCGTCTGAGCCGTACGCGGGGCGATGGGGCTGTGCTGCGAGGCTACGTGGCTCGCTGTCGAGCCAATAGTAGCCGCCTTGCTTCTCGAGCACTTCCTGCATCATATAGCTCGTGATGCCGCCGGGCACGTCCTCGTCCAGGAAGAGGATGCGGTTGGTCTTTTTCAGGCTGTCGACGATGCGGTGCTCCAAGTCAAATGGCAGCAAGGTCTGCACGTCGATGAGCTCGACCTCGATGCCGCAATTGGCGAGCAGATCTGCGGCCTCGTTGGCGAGGCGGCAGAGTGGGCCGTAGGTGACGATGGTGATGTCGGTGCCGGTGCGCAATATTTCGGGATAGCCGAGGGCGATGGTGTATTCGCCGATGTTGTCGGGGAGGACTTCCTTGAGGCGGTAGCCGTTGAGGACCTCGACGAGGAGGCCCGGCTCATCGCCTTGGAGCAAGGTATTGTACATGCCGGCGGCCTGCACAAAGTTGCGGGGCACGCACACGTTCATGCCGCGCAGCAGGTGTACCACACCTGCCATGGGCGAGCCTGAGTGCCACACACCCTCCAAGCGGTGCCCGCGTGTCGTCACGATCACGGGCGCCTTTTGGCCGCCCTTGGTGCGCCAGGTGAGCGTCGCCAAGTCGTCGCTCATGATTTGCAAGGCATACAAGACGTAATCCAAGTATTGGATCTCGGCGATGGGCCGCAAGCCGCGCATCGCCATGCCGATCGCCTGCCCGATGATCGTGCACTCGCGAATGCCCGTGTCGCTCACGCGCAGGGTGCCATACTTGGCCTGCATGCCCATGAGCGTTTGATTCACCCCGCCGATGCCGCCGACATCCTCCCCAAACACAAAAATGCGGGGATCCTCGGCCAGTTTCAGGTCAAAAAAGCGGTTGATGATTTCGTAGCCGCTGAGCGTGACGGAATTTTCAGTGAATTTGGGGGCGACGACCGGCACGTGGCGCAGGGCCTCGCGGGTCTCGCTGTGCAGGTGGCTGCTAAATGCTTCGTATTGATGGGCATTCAATTCGCGCTTCCATTCCAGCAATTTTTGGCGCTCTGGGCCAGCTTCGTCGCGGGTCGCGAGGATCACCTTCTGAGCCGCCACCATGAGGTCGCGGTACATCGGATCGATCGCATTCATCAGCCCCGACTTGATCTCCTGCACCCGTGTGGCATGCTTGGAGTAGGCGGCGATGCTGTCAAAGAGGCCTCCGAGGTACTCGATATGGCGCTTGATGGGGCTGCAGAAATCGCTCCAGGCCTCCTTTTGCCAGTTGCGCACGAGTTTTTTGTCCTCGGCCTCGATCGCGTCCATTTCCTCGGCGGTGGAGACCCCGTTGGCGATCATCCACTCGCGCATTTTCTTGATGCCGTCAAAATCATCCTCCCACTGCAAGCGCTCCTTGCTTTTGTAGCGCTCGTGGCTGCCCGAGGTCGAGTGGCCCTGTGGCTGCGTCACGTCGATCACGTGCACGATCACCGGCACATGTTGCTCGCGGGCGAGCTTTGCGGCTTGTATATATGTGTCCACCAATGCAGGGTAATCCCAAGCCTTGACGGTGAAGATCTCGTAGCCGCCCTCAAATCCCTCACGGCGCTGGAAACCACGTAGCAGTTCGCCGACATTGTCCTTGGTATGCTGGAATTTGTTGGGGACCGAGATGCCGTAGCCGTCGTCCCAGATGGACATCACGACGGGCGCATTGAGCACGCCCATGGCATTGATCGCTTCCCAAAACATGCCCTCGGCAGCGCTTGCATTGCCGATGGTGCCCCAGGCGACCTCGTTTCCGTTGTTGCTGAATGTGGTCAAATGCTTGAGTTCGGCGACTTGGCGGTAGAGCACCGAGGCGTAGGCCAGGCCTACCAAGCGGGGCATCTGTGAGCCGGTGGGGGAGACGTCGGCCGAGCAGTTGGGCATCTCGGTGAGGTTTTTCCAGGTGCCGTCGAGGTTCAGGCTGCGGGTTGCGAAGTGGCCGTTCATTTGGCGCCCACCCGATGCCGGTTCTTTTTCCAGGTCGGTGTCGGAGTAGAGCTGGGCAAAAAACTCCTTGACATTGCTGTAACCGAGTGCAAATGCCATGGTCTGATCGCGGTAATAGCCCGAGCGGAAGTCGCCATTGGCAAAGGAATGTGCGAGGGCGACCTGTGCGATCTCCTTGCCATCCCCAAAAATGCCAAACTTGGCCTTGCCCGTGAGCACCTCCTTGCGACCAAGGTAGCTTGCCTGACGGCTCTGGTGCGCGATCCTGAAGTCTTTCAGGATCACATCCTTGGAAAACGGGAGTGCACCTGTGGCGCGCTCTGTGCTGGCTGATTTTCCCATACGATTACACTCAAAATGATTGCCAAAAATAGGGAATTTGAGACGGGAAACAAAGGTTTTGGCAAGTTCGGCGAAGGGACGACCGAGGATCGTTTATCATTCAAACTGCACGAGACGATAGATGCTTGCCATCGAAACTTCAATGCCAAGTGATCGAATCTTGAAGGTGCTCTCCAATCCGACGACTTTCTCGGAATCCCAAACTCCCTTTTCATTGATGAAGCAGATGTCTACTTGTGGGCGCACCTGCTCGATCAGTAGATATTCGCGTAGGCTGGGAATTTGCATGTAGCGAATGAGCTTGCTCGTGCGGTCCATGTCGATCGTAGATGGCGACAGCACCTCCACAATCACCTGTGGGTTCTTGGCAATGTTGTGATTGGTTTCTGCACGTTCCAATTTCCCACAAGCAATCGTGAGATCAGGAAAGACATAAGCATTGCTGATATCCAAACCTACCAACAAATCATTGGAATAGACGCCGCAGTCACTTTCATCTAGTTGCCGACCGATTGCAATACCGCAATTCATCGTGATCAAGCTATGATTGGTGCTGCTCCCAGCCATGTCCACGATCACACCATCGAAGTACTCAGCTTTACCTTCGATACTTTCAAGGTAGGCAAAATACTCTGCTGGACTGCTTTTTACGCTGTTGGGGACGAAACTCATAGTCCAAATTTAATCAAAGGATCGTCAGGAGACAAACTCTGATGCACGAAGCTCCCGACTTGAGCGCAGATGATCAAAGTCCTGTGAATGCAAAAGGCCATTTTAAGGCTCAGGATCGTCGAGTTCGGGCGACGCGCTCACGCGTGAGAGCAGGTGGATCGTACCTTTGCCCCTAAAAGCGCGGGTGGCGATCATGGCACCGATCATCACGCCGATTGCGGTGAGTGTAATGCCGGCGACCAAGCCCAAAGCCTCTGGCAGGTTGAAATAGCAGATGCCACCCAGAAATAGGCCGATGCCTGTGGGTGAGAGCCAAATGCGTATCCAGCCGATGATTTCTGTGATTAATTCAAATACTTTCATATATGGTTGTTTTGCTATCTTGCTGGATACTTTGGATTTGTGGGTGGGGTTTGAATTCGGTTGGAAGTATGTAGGGAATGGCAAACGACCTTTTAGGTGCCGTCAAAGCAATTCCCATACCTGATACCTGCCACCTGCTCCCTGCTAACTTTTCCTTCAACGCATTCCGACGCATTGACTAACTTCGCCTTTACCAAAGTTTGTCTCTGTGAAAGTCACAAAACAACTCCAAGAAAAGCTGGAAGCACTCATGAAAGTGCTGGATTTCAAGGTGCGCTATGAAAAGGGCAGCTTCAAAAGCGGCTATTGCATCATCGAGGAGCAAAATGTGGCGGTGATCAACAAGTTTTTCCCGATGGAGAGCAAGGTGGGCGCATTGATCGAAATCTTGCGCAGCATCGATGTCGACGAGGCCAAACTCGACGAGACGCAGCGCAAGTTGCTGCACAAGGTGCGCCAAACGGAGATCACGCTGTGAAGCTGACTTTCCTTGGCACGGGCACATCGCAGGGCATCCCCGTGATCGCCTGCGAGTGCGCGGTCTGCACGAGCACAGACCCGCGCGAAAACCGCCTGCGCACGAGCGCGATGCTCGAGGTCGACGGGCAGGTGATTGTGATCGACACCGGTCCCGATTTCAGGCAGCAGATGCTCAGGGCGGCCGTGAAGCAACTCGACGCCGTCGTGTTCACCCATCCGCACAAGGACCATATCGCCGGCATGGACGACATCCGTGCCTTCAACTTCCGTCAAAAGGCAGACATCGACATCTACGCCAACTCCATGACGCTCAAGGGGCTGGAGCGGGAGTTTTACTACGTTTTCGAGGAGGAGAAATATCCGGGCGTACCTGGGGTGAATGTGAAATTGATCCTCGACGAGCCCTTTTTCGTCGGGCCGACGGAGTTCAAACCCGTGACCGTGATGCATTACCGCATGCCCGTCTTGGGTTTTCGCATCGGTGACCTGGCCTACATTACCGACGCCAAATCGATCTCCGCCGACAACATGGACAAGTTGCGGGGTCTGAAGGTCTTGGTACTGAATGCCTTGCGCCGCACAGAGCACCTGTCGCACTTCACGCTCGGCGAGGCCATCGAGATTGCCCGTGAGCTCCAACCAGAAATGACCTATCTCACGCACCTGAGCCACCTCATGGGCCTGCATGCCGACATCGCCGCCGAGCTACCTGCGGGGATCGAGGTCGCCTACGATGGATTGATCGTGGAGGCCTGAAACAAAGAACGCCGAGCAATCGCCCGGCGTCCTGGTATTCTACATTCGCCCTGACCTCAGTCCCGGCCACCACCAAAGAGGCGCAGCAGGAACAAAAACAGGTTGATAAAATCCATGTACAGTGACAATGCCCCCATGAGTGCGAGCTTGTTGGCGCTCTCGCTTCCTGCCTCCACTTGATAGGCCATGCGGCGAAAGCGTTGCGTATCGTAGGCGGTGAGTCCGGCAAAAATGACGACTCCGGCACCCCCGATCAGGTAATGCATGAAGGGCGACTGCAGGAATGCGTTCACGATCATGCTGATCATGAGGCCGATCAACGCAAACAACAAGATGCTCCCAAACTTGGTCAAGTCCACACTTGTGTAGGACCCGATCAAAGCCATGGCCCCAAAGGTGCCGGCGGTCATGAAAAACACCTGAAAGATGGTGCTCATGTTGTAGATGAAAAAGATCGAAGAGAGCGAGAGCCCCATCGTGACCGCAAATGCGATGAAGACCACGGTAGCGACCGGGTAGCTAAGCCGCTGGATGCCAAAGCTGAGCACCAAAATGAATGCCAGCGGTGCAAACATCACGACCCAATGGATCGGGCTGCTATAAAATTCCATGGCACCGTTTGCGTCCACGAGGTACTTGGCGGCAAAGAGCCACGATGCCAGGCCGGTGATGGCGAGTCCGAGGGACATGATCGTGAAGATGCGTGCCATGAAGGCATTGGCAACCTTGCCGGGGGCTATGGCCGGTGCATTGATGTCGCGGTAGTCCCACTGCCGCTGCTGCTGGGTGAACGGATTGGCCCCGCCACTTGTGTCGTAAGGATTTTGCTGATTGTAGGAACTCATAACTTGAATTGTAAGATTGTATTCAACACTGCCAATAAACGAAAAATAGGGCGAAATGTTGGCTTTGATGAGAAGAATCAATGCGATGGAGGCTGCGGGAATCGGGCAACGACCTTCATGGCCCGCTACGATCAGTCCCGAAATTTGGTGGATTCTCGCTATTTTGGGAAAATTTGAATCCATCCATCGCGTATGAATCAGAAGCAGGACTATTTGGCAGGGAAGACGGCAGTGATCACGGGCGTGAGCAAGGGCATAGGTCGGGCGGTCGCAGAGGGGCTGCTGGCCCGGGGCGTGCGGGTGATCGGCTGGGGGCTCACGCCCCCGGCATTTGAGGATGCCCGGCTGCATTTTCTTACTTGCGACGTGAGCGACGAGCAGGCCGTTGCCGCCGCCTTGGCTCAAAGTTTCGCCATGAGCCCCAAGATCGACTTTCTCATCAACAATGCCGGGTTTGGGTACTTCAGCCCCATCGAGACCTTTGACATCGGCAAGTTCAGGCGCATGATGGATGTGAATGTGACGGGTACGTTTTTGGTGACCCGCGCCCTCGTGCCGCAGTTCAAAGCCAGCAAGTCGGGCCACATCGTGAACATTTCCAGCATCGCCGGCAAGGTCGGCATGCCGCAGGGCGAGGGCTACAATGGCAGCAAATTTGCGGTCACGGGCCTCACAGACAGCTTGTTCCAGGAATTGAGAAAGGATGGCATCAAAGTCACCACGGTATTTCCTGGCAGCACGGCCACCCAATTTTTTGATGAGATTCCCGGATTTGCAGCCAATGACAAGATGCTGGACCCGCGTGAATTGGCAGACTCGATTGTGCACCTGCTCGATACATCACCCAATTATTTGGTGAGGGAAATTGAAATTCGTCCATTGAATAGCAAATAAATTGCGAGAATATTATTAGCTTTGTAGCACACAAAAGAAGCAATATTCGCAAAATGCAAACTATCGGGCACCATACGTGCAAGAATGAAGGCGGAGTGGATTACGTATTGGCCAATGGACCCTTTCTCTCCGAGTACAATGAACAAGAAGGCAAGATTCCCTTCCTGGGGGAAGGCTATTACTTCTGGGACGACAACCTGGACCTGGCCCATCATTGGGGTAGGGTACACTACCGAAGCAAATACCTGGTCTTGGAGGCAGATTTGAGATTTGCCCAAGACGAGGTCCTGGACCTTGTCGGGAGCCGGCAAGACATGCGGTACCTACAGGAGATCAGAAATGCACTCGCAGACCGAGGCCTGATAGAAGGAGATTGGGAAATGAGCAAAATCATCACCTTGCTCCGCCAACTCGAGTCCCAAATGGGAAAAGAGGCAGCCTTGTTTCCATTTGAAGCGATCCGGGTCGTCGACCATTCCATGATGGGCGATAAACAAATCCCAGCCAAATTTGTCTCCGCAAGAGACAACTTTACCCTGATCAACCCACGTATCATAGTTTGTATGTTCAGGAAAAAAGAAATAAATTTGTGGAGGAAAAGAATTGTAACGTAGAGAAGAGAAGAAAAGCGCGAGAAGGCATCAATTCCAATTACCACCACCATGAAACACCTTGCAAAATCACTCGAGACCTTCAAAAATTACCTCGCCACCACCCCACAGGAGGAGGTCGCGGCCCTCATCGCCCAGATCGATGCCACTGGCATCGGTGGCCCGAGCGTAGAGGAGTACCTCGAGCAGCTGGATCATTCGCTCAAGTTGGAAAGCTGGCTGGAATCCTGGCCCATCGGCAAGCCGAGACCAAACGGCAACTGGGGATTTGAAGCCCCCACCAAAATGGATTTTCAATCGCCCGCCGTCGTGCATTCCTGCACGACAAGGATCGAGTCAGACGACGAGTTTGTGGAAACGTCGATTTGCGAGGCGGCTTGATGGAAAAGGTGCCCCAACTGCAGCCGGCCATTCGATTTTTGGATTTTAAGGTGCTGGCAGTCGAATTTGTAGCAGGAACCGATCCATCTGGCCTCGATATCGAGGAGATCTTGATCGACCTTTCCTTTGGATTTGGCTTTGACCCAGCACATCTTCAGCATTATGCAGTGCAGTTTCATCTGCTATTGACGGAGAAGATGTCGACTTTCAGATTGGAGATTGAGGCAGTGGCCTATTTTGAATCCAAAAGCGGCATCGACGAGGCATTCAAGCAATCGGCATTTGTGAAACAGAACTCACCGGCCATTGCCTTTCCTTACCTGAGGGCATTTGTAAGTACCTTTACGACCAATGCCGGCGTGAACCCGATCGTGCTGCCCACCTACAATTTTTCAAAATAACGCGTGCTGGGCCGCTTTCAGGAATCAGTTTTTTCCTTCTCCATTTTCCTCATAACTTAGCTGCCCGAATTCAAAAGCGAAGAATATGGCAGAAATGCAATTTAGGGAGGCACTCCGTATGGCCATGGTTGAGGAAATGCGCCGCGACGACCGGGTGTTTCTCATGGGCGAGGAAGTGGCCGAATACAATGGTGCCTACAAGGTGAGCCAGGGAATGCTGGAAGAGTTTGGCCCCAGGCGGGTGCTGGACACCCCGATTTCCGAATTGGGCTTCTCAGGGATCGGGGTCGGCGCCGCGATGGTGGGTCTCAGGCCCATCGTCGAGTTCATGACCTTCAACTTCTCACTTGTCGGCATCGACCAGATCATCAACAATGCCGCCAAGATGTACCAGATGAGCGGTGGCCAGTTCAACGTGCCCATCGTGTTTCGTGGTGCCAGCCAGAGCGCCGGCCAACTTGCCGCGACGCACAGCCAGGCCTTTGAAAACTGGTATGCCAACTGTCCCGGCCTCAAGGTCGTGTCTTGTGCCACGCCGCGCGATGCCAAGGGCTTGCTCAAATCGGCCATTCGCGACGACGATCCGGTCCTCGTGATGGAGAGCGAGCAAATGTATGGCTGGAAGGGCGAGGTGCCCGAAGACACTGAATTCTTGATCCCAATCGGTGTCGCCGACATCAAGCGCCCCGGCAAGGACGTGACCATCGTGACCTTTGGCAAGATGGTGCATGTGGCCCTCGACGCAGCCAAGGAGCTCCAGAATGAAGGCATCGACGCCGAGGTCATCGACTTGCGCAGCTTGCGCCCCATCGACTACGATTGCGTCATCAATTCCGTGAAGAAGACCAACCGTTGCGTCTTTTTGGAAGAAAGCTGGCCTTTGGCGGGCTTTGCTGGCGAATTGACCTATATGATACAGCGTTTGGCATTTGATTACCTCGATTCCCCAGTGATCAGGGTCACCACCGCCGATACCCCGCTGCCTTATGCGCCGACACTCATCCACGAGTGGCTGCCCAACCCCAAGCGTGTGATCGATGCAGTGAAGCAGACGATGTACCTCTTGTAAATCCCGATCACCCCCAGGGGTGATGAAAAAGAAATATTGGCCGCCCGGTGAATGCTGGGCGGCTTTTTTTGTCCCCATTTTTCTTTTTCACAGTCCCCACGCCACTTTGGGTGAAGATTCCATGCATAGAATTTTGAAATCTCGGTGCATTCCACTTAACTTGAGCTGCGCTGAATGGAAAAGGAGAATCCAACACCCACCGCCAAAGCTCGAATTATGGAAAGCAGCTTTGCGGCCTTCAACCAGAAGGGCTTTGATGCCGTGTCCATGGACGAGGTAGCCAAGCAACTGCGCATCAGCAAAAAGACGATTTACAAGTACTTTGGATCCAAGGAGGAGTTGCTGGAGGAGGCATTGCTGGATGTGTTTGCAAAGATCGAAGGGAGGCTGAACCTGCTGGAGCGCAACAAGAACCCCAAGGATCTGCTGCAGCGCTACTTTGACATCTTGCGGGCCTGGAAGCTCGCACTCTCCAACAACCTGCGGGCCGAGCTTGCACAGGCACTTCCGTTCCTTTCAGACCGCATCGAGAACTTCGAGCGGCAGATCCTCCTGCGCCACTTGATCAGCTTTCTCAAGGATTTGCGTTCGGCAGAAGTCATCGACTACCCCTCGCCGTCCAGGGAATTTGCCATCACCTTCTTTCAGATGATGGGGAGCTTGGTTGCCGCCAATGAGGAGCATGCCACCTATTTTATACAGAGCCTCTACCGTGGGATGGCCATCAAGAAAAAGAAGAAAGGCAAATAGGCCCGAATATTCCCATATTGTCGCGCAGCAGTGGGGAGAATCTGGGCGTAAATTGGTAAATTTGCCCAAAGGGTACACGTGAAGAATCGACAACTACTTTGTTTTTGCTTTTTGCTCATCGTTTCATTGATCGGGCAGCAGGCCATGGCACAGGAGCGCTGTGGCACCATGCAATTGGACGCCAATGTCACCAAATCGGCTGAATGGCAGCAATATGAGGCCGACCGCAAGGCGCTTTACCGCCAAGCATTGGCTTCACAGGGCGCCCGTGTGACCGGTGTCGAGCGCGTGATCCCTGTCGTCGTGCACGTGATCCAGGTTTCGCCGGTTGAGGCCATCTCAGACGCTCGGATCCAATCGCAGATCGATGTCCTGAACGAGGATTTCCTGAAAATGAATGCCGACACCACCCTGATTCCCCTGGAATTCCAAGGCGTGGCAGCCAATTGCTTGATACGTTTTTGCTTGGCTAAAATCGATCCCAATGGTTGCCCGACCACCGGGATCAACCGCGTGGTCGCTCCCGCACTGGCTGTGCATGGCCTCGCAGACGAGCAGGCCCTCAAGAGCTATGTGCAGTGGGATCCGCACATGTACCTCAACATGTGGGTGCCCGTAAACCTCAAGGACAACCTGCTCGGGTATGCCACATTTCCCACATGGCTGCCCTTCTCCCCCGAAAATGACGGTGTCGTCGTCAACGGCTTCAACACCGGTCGCGGCTTTGGCACGCCGGCGAGCTCCTACAACCTAGGTCGCACGGCCACGCATGAGGTCGGTCACTGGTTGGGCTTGTACCATACCTTTGAAGGCGGGTGCTCAGGCATGACGGCCCAAAATTGCCTGACGCAGGGCGACGAGGTCTGCGACACACCGCCCACGACCGCCCCGATGTTTGGTTGCCCCAGCAACGTGCCCAATACCTGCCAGGAGAGCCCCGTGGACCACAATGACCAGACCCAAAACTACATGGACTATACCGACGACCGCTGCATGGTCATGTTTTCGACAGGGCAGCGGGACCGCATGATGTACTTCCTCGACAACGAGCGGGCACAAATCTGGTCTGCCGCCAACCTCATGGCGACGGGCTGTGACGGCACGGTCTCTGCAGGTTGTCAACCCATTGCGGCATTTGATGTGAACCCGACCAATGTTTGCGTCGGGGCGACGATCCAATTTACCGACCGCACCTTTGGCCCTGCCACGAGTTGGGCGTGGACCTTTCAGTCGGGCAATCCGGCGAGTTCGAATCAGCAGAACCCAACCGCGACATGGTCGCAAGCAGGCACATACGACGTGAGCCTGCGTGTGACCAACGGGATCGGCGCCGATACGCTCATTCAGCAGGCGATCGTGATCATTGCAGCACCTCGGCAGGGGCCGGTGATCGAAGGATTCGAAGCCGACAGCACCCTGCCACTGGAATGGTATGCCACCGATGCGGATCTGCAAGGCACCTGGCAAGTGAGCACAGTGACCGGCAAATCTGGTCAAAACAGCGTATTTTCCCATCATTTCCCAGCTGGAGGCCCGCATACGCGAGACGACCTGGTCAGTCATGTCATCGACATGACTGGTGTAGGTGGAGCATTCCTGACCTTTGAGCGTGCCTATCGCCGCCGCAGCTCATTTGCCACAGACTCGCTGCATGTGCTGGTGAGTGTGGACTGTGGGAACACTTGGCAGAAGGTCTGGGAGCGCTGGAATTCAGGACTGTCGACCACGGGCGGCTATGCAAGTTCTGCGGGATTTGTGCCCAATCCCACCCAGTGGCGCAGCGATACCGTCGATTTGCAAGCGTTTGCCGGGGTTCCGGAGCTACGCATCATGTTTAGGAGTATCGGGGGTAGCAGCCAAGACATTTACCTAGACGACATCAACATGAGCTTGATCACATCGGCTGCGGGGTCCGGTTCGGAGCCTGCGACGATCTGGGTTTACCCCCATCCATCGGTCGATGTGCCGACGATCCAGATCGATCTGCCCCAGGCGAGCCTGCTCGAGGGGACACTGCAAGACCTGCAAGGTCGTGTACTGATGGTTTGGCCGCAACAACGGTATGGTGCGGGCAGGCATCGATTGGAAATTTCGCCAATGGATTGGGGGAATCTAGCGGCAGGATTGTATTTACTGAACGTCAGTAGCAAAGAGGGTTCGTTTGTGACGAAGGTGGTCAAGACCGCCGCCCACTGAATCGGTGTGGCCGATGGCCCAGCATGGACCTTTTGGATGAGAAAATTGATCGTAGAAATAATATAGGGAAATGAAAAAAATAAGGACACACTTCTTGGCGTTTGGCCTGCTGTTCCTCACGATATGGCAATTTCAGGCCCTGAATGCCCAGCAAAGAACATGTGGCACAGACGAGTTGCATGAGCAGATGCTGCAAGACCCACGGTACCGTCGGGTCATGGACCTGCACGAGCAAGCCTACCAACGATTTGTGGAGCAGCCTACCGCCCGTGTCACCGGCGGCGTGCGCAAGATTCCCGTGGTCGTGCATTTTATTCAGTCCTCAGACATCACAATTGTTCCTGATGCCGAGGTGTACACCCAGATTGATGTCTTGAACGAGGATTTTCGCAAGATGGTCGGCACACCGGGTTTTGGCAATGGCGTCGACACGGAATATGAATTTTGCCTGGCGACCATCGACCCTGATGGGTGCCCGACGACTGGTATCAATCGGGTCGTGTCTCCCCAATACTGCTACCACGAGCAAACCCAAGGCTTTGCCATGAAAGGCCTCATTCAATGGGATCCCTACAAATACCTCAATGTGTGGGTGCCACGCACGATTGAGACGACTTCGGGGACGGGACAGGTGATCGGCTATGCGACTTTTCCCTTCAATTTGAGCATTGCACCCAATCTGGACGGCATCGTGATCCACTCAGGGTACTTTGGCAGGAACTCAGACCCTTCCACGCAAGGTGAGACCACCGTGCACGAGGTGGGTCACTGGCTGGGAATGTTTCACACGTTCCAAAACGGCTGTCAAGGTGCGAGTTCCAATACCTGTGCCTCGCAGGGCGACCGTGTCTGCGACACCCCGCAAGCTGCGGCAGCAAATTTTGGCTGCCCCAACATCAACAGTTGTACCGATTCGCCGACAGATCTGTTTGACCAGATCGAAAACTACATGGATTACAGCAACGGCAGCTGCCAAAACATGTACACCCAAGGCCAAAAAACGCGCATGGATTTCTATTGCAACTCCATTCGCACGCAGATCTGGTCGCCCGCCAACCTCACAGCCACTGGTTGCGACGGCACGACGGCTGCCTGCGCCCCTAGTCCAGACTTCGAAGCCGACAATATGATCGTCTGCGCTGGCGTGCCGGTGCAATTCTCCGACTTGAGTTTGCTGACCCCGACGGGCTGGAGCTGGACCTTTTCGGGAGGCACCCCGAGCACCTCCACACTGCAAAACCCCGTCGTGACATTTAATACCCCCGGCATCTACGATGTCTCGATGGTGGCCACCAATGCCACCGGCAGCGGCACCGAGACCAAGGTCGGATACATCGAAGTGGTCACGCCTTCGCTCAGCCTGTTGCAAGAGGGGTTTGAAGGTGCCACGAGCCTGCCACAGGGCTGGCACATCACCGACAACCAGGGTGCTGTGACCTGGGAGCGCGTGTCTAACGCTTACTCGCAGGGCTTGAAGTCAATGGCGGTGAGGAACTTTGACGCACGCAATGCGGGCGAGTCAATTTCATTGCATTCGAATCCGTTCTCCCTGCAAAACATGGTTTCTGGATTCATGACCTTTGACCACTCCTACAAAAAGTACAGCGGCTTGGTGAGCGATGGCTTGAAAGTATTCATTTCCACGGACTGCGGCACGACTTGGCAGCAAGTTTGGTTCAAGGGGGGATCCACGCTTGCCACCACGACTGGCTCTGCAAGCACCATCGAGTGGGTGCCCACGCTGGCCAGCCATTGGAAGTCTGATACGATTGCGCTCGATAGCTTTGCCGGCGAACCCAATGTGCGTGTGCGCTTTGAGGCACGCTCGGCCGGTGGGCAAACGATCTACATCGACAACATCAATATGAATTTGTCACTCGTGGGCACGACCGAGCAAGCAGGCCTGGCTTGGGACTTTCAAGTTGCCCCCAATCCATTCAGCCAAGACCTGCACATCGATTATACCCTCCAGCGCCCGACTGCCATGTCATTTGTGCTCATGGACATTTCAGGCAAGGCGATGATGCGGCTGGATTTGGAAAAACAGAATGCCGGACGTCACCAACTGCCACTGTCTGCTACAGTGCGCGACCTCCCGGCCGGGGTTTATTTCCTGAAGGGAACTGGCTCAGACGGCACGATTACCCGCAAATTGATCAAGATGAATTGATCGGGATGCAGGCCCCAAAATTGAGAATCCACCCAGAAATGGGTGGATTCTGCATTTCTATGCCACATTACATGCCTTTTGAATGGGGAATGTCCGTGTTTGTACAACTTGAGCTCTCAGGGCACCGAGACAGGTGACCGGAATCACGGCAGAGACAAGGGCGCAGCTTTCTTAGGGCTTGAGCCAGAAAGCTCTGTAAGAAATACCCTTCAAAAGCACACCCGTTTCTCTCCAGCAAGCCCGAAACCGCAAAGGTGGCGGCTTTTATTTTTTCAGCCAGCACTTTGACGGGGAGAGATTCACAGAAGTGGGCCAAATGAAAGGGTAATCTTACATTTGGAATATTCCGGATCTCAAAAGGCGGCGATTCTGTCAAACGTCGATGGAAAACTATTTCGGCGAAAGATAGATTCGTTTTTCTTTCAATACCGATGGATGGTGTTCATTTCTGTGTCATGGAGGCCAATAAAGGTTCTGGAAACCCGCGTTCGCATTGCATGGATGAGCACCTGTAAGACCAGCTCCGCAGGGAGCGATCCGTCAATCCCCCAGTCCCAATCTTTGTTTGTATAAACCATCAAATGCAGTTCAATTGCAACCCAGATGACGTATTTTCTTCTTTGTGGGAAATAAAATTTCCCTTCTGATACGCCCTCAAGGCCGTGGAAAATCAAAATGTCTGTAGAAAAAATGCAATAATGTGGGATAGAATCTTGCATGTGAATTTCACTTTGCCCATCTTTGCATCGTTTCCGTGAATTTGGGATTTTCCCTTGGTATTCGTTCGATCAACTAATAACGGTTTGAAATCATGAAGAAGCTTTACAAGTCACTTTTCTTTGCCCTTTGTCTGGGTGCTGTGCTTACAGGCTGTCGACCAGAATCGGTCGGCCCCATCGGCTCTGGCAATGGCGATGCTAACCTTGCCGCTGCGGTAGGGGAGGAGCACGCAGTGTTGGATACCATTTGTGTCTATGGCGACTCCATCTTCTTGAGGAGCGTAGAGTCCAGTAACATGAACACAAACAATTACGCAGCCGGTGTGAACGTCCAGACAGGTTTGCCTTACCCAGCTGTCACTCCGACGATGTACACTTACCCAGCTAGCTTTGTTGTAAACAAGTGCTTGGACCCCAACCCCCGCGGTACTGGCCAAAACATCGCGCCCCCTCCCGGCTATTCTGCAGGCAATATGATCCCATGTACGGGTACCCAACAAAAATGGGGCAACCTGATCATGTACAACGGTTATGAATACAACAGCCAGGATTCGATCCACTGGCTCGACATCGATTTCTCCGTGGGCATTGGATGGCTTTGTGACCTCGGAAACTGGACGCTTGCCGTGAACAACACGATCTTGATCGACCAAGTGACGGGTTTCCCAAACACAACCGGTATCGACTGGAGCTCGCTCATCGTGAGCCCTGCCCGCAACCAATGGAAGATCGCAGTGCGTGTGGATAGCCTTCCCTACCCTTGTTTCGACTTGGCTGTTCGCATGAACGTGTACCGTTTGAGGTCCAACGGATTCCCAAATTCCAACTCCAACACCACGCTCTGGGCCATCAACCCACGCTGGAACGAGCCCGGCTACGCAGGTGCCTCCAACAACGAGTTTGCAATTCACTATTGCCCCTTCTACTGCATTCCATCGCTCTGCCCAGTCATCAGGGACAACGTCTGCAAGACGGTCATCTCTGGTCTCACTTGCGAAAATACCTTGGGAACCACTGTACTCACAGCAGACCCCTCCAATGCCACCAATCCAGTCTATCAGTGGAGCAATGGTGAAACCACGCAGAGCATCACCGTGAGCCCAGCCAGCGTGACCAGCTACGTGGTGACGATCTCCGATGGCCCCAACGCACCTTGTGCCACACGCGTCACGACTTTCACGGTCAACGTGAACAATGTCTCCTGCTCCGTCCCAGATCCAAGGGCCGACTTCTGCCCAGGCACACTTGACTTGCGCTATGGAAATACCTTCAACATCCGGAACTATGTAAGGATGCGCGACCTTTCCGCAGTGAATTGGAGCAATGTCAGGTTTACTTATACCGCCGTCGGCGCAAACAACCCCACCGTTCCTGTGGATTGGAACCTTGC
>JANMIM010000756.1:0-6023 GCA_031375795.1 Bacteroidota bacterium | reverse complement strand
GGGATATTGAATCCATTGAGGACGCAGACTTCGTGCTGGAGGTGGGGCAAGAGCATGTGGTAAAAGTTGTCGGGCTGGTAGATGCTGGTGCAAAGATTCGCTTAAGACACCACTTTGGATTCATGAGAAATTCAGACATTTCTTGGAAAAAAATCAATCACCCTTCCGAACTATTGCAAGTCGGCCAGGAAATATCGGTGAAGATCTTAAAATATGATGAAAACAATCTTTTTGTCGGTAGCAAGCAGCTGGAGATGTTTCCCACTGAGGAGCTAGAATTGCTGATGCGTCAAGGAACACCATTGGACAGTATCGCAATGAACATTGCAGAATTTGGAATTTTTGTTGAACTCCCAAACGGTGTGCAAGCCTTGTTGCACTATTCGAAAATCCTTATTGATCCTAATCAAACTGCTTGGCAAAACAAATATTCTGTGGGCGATCATCTAACGGTATGGATCGTCAAGTTCAATTCTCATCGACGTCGTGTTGAGGTAACAGAAACAGCTCCCCAATGGAGGAAGGCCAGTCAATTACCAAGGATTGAGCAGGAGCTACGCAAAGATTCATCACCAAGAAGTGAAAAGGCTGTACTTCATCAGCCTTTGAAAGCATTCCGCGAGAAGTTTCGCGTCGGATCTCCTATCTCTGGAAAAGTAATTGAGATTGATCGGGTACTCAATATCGTGCGAATTGCATTAACAAAGGATGTAGTTGGGGTTTGCAAAGCATCTGGCAAATCTCACTATGTCCAAGGAGTTACACACATTTTCAGAATCGCTGGGTTTGATCTGAAAGATAACATCGTAAATCTAAGACCTGCATAATGGCGAGATTTGAGCTCAATATCGAGGATTGGTACGATCAATTGAGGTGGGAGGAGCAATTCTTGCGCGGCATTGCCGTAATCCAATACCCGTTGTTCATGATCTATGCCCGAACGGTGGAGCGAGTTCGATCTGAATATGACGCTCTCGACCGGACGCTTGTACACTTCTTTCAACAACTACCTAAGAGTAGTCTAAGTGATGCAGCAGTGATGTTGGGTGTACAATATGGACAACTAAATGAACGTGCCTCTTTTTTGCTCCTGAACGAAATTTTGCAACCATCAGGGGAGCATCTTGAGTTGGGAATCCATGGTGAGCGTTTCCTGAACAGTAATGACTTTGAATTGGAAGAGGAGCGCACAAGAATGTTTCTATTGGACGGAATTGACTTTCGACCGCTACCTTCAGTTTTCTATCGTGAAGGAAAAGGATGGTTTATTTCACGTGAAAAATCGATGGAGTTTTCTCCGGATATTATCCATGAAGCGAGCATTGACCATGCAAGAATCAAGATTCTTGCTTTGGCTCCTGATGAGCGCGAGCGCCATCGCGTTCCAATTGGACTCAAGGACATCCTTGAGGTTGATGCCGTTGAAATAGCTTTTCCAATTGGTGTGTCGCTCTCGTCAGATGTGAATGGCTTGGTTACTAAGCAACTCATCAACGGTTTTGATTTTAGCTCAAATCCCAATTCAAGAGATGCGATGAATTTCTTTCTGCCACATCTTGAAAGGAGAGTGAAAGGTTTACGCATACAAATAGGTAGTCCATATCTCAACATTTTCAAAAATGAGCAGGTGGACTTGGTCAATAACTGGAAGTATTTGGATTGGTTACAAACAACGGAAGAAAACGCGAATGTCATTTTTTCATTGGATCAGGGAAACTATTACAAATTGCTCGTCGCAAAATTTGGCATCGACTTCGTCAATCCGAAACTGGTGGAATTGGGTAACTCCAAAATTATAGTCAAGATTGATCGTAAACACTTCGGGCAAGAGGGAACACTGAAGCATACGGTACTCGAGGCACTTGCTCGGGGGCGAGACTATTTACATCAATGGCTATCCACTGGTGTATTCATCGCCTACATGGACGTGATCGCTGGTGATGAATATGTGCAGTCGCTGGTAGACCTTTATGAGTTCCTATTTCAATACGAGGAGATTGGAATCGAAGATTTAAGCATGAAATATGATGGGAAGATGGATGAACTCAGATCTGCTCTATTTACCGTTGAAAGAAATGACATTGTGCTTGATCTAGATATTTTCCGTTGCATGGGTAAACCGATGCAAGATCGGTGGACATCTCTCATCGAAATTAACAAGGAGAACTAAAAATGCCAGGTACAATTACGATATTGAGAAAGGGGAGCTTTGATGGTGGATATTTCGTGCTTCGTGAGCATGTGTTGGAATTGCCCTATCCATCGCTTTCGAAACTGTACACTACTGGTGAAGAACAGTGTGCGATCAAGGAAACCGTTCATCGCCTTGTTTCCAATTCAAAAAGGTACTTGAAGGTCTGTTCCTTCATCTTGGAGGACAAGGCAGTGGTGAAGGCCATCTTGGAGTTATTGCTAAGTAATGTAGCTGTCTTCATTTTGACGGCCCTAGACGAACGAGCATTGCATGCCTATTTGGAAAGAGAAGAGGAGCCTACTACCCAACAAACTCACCTCGAAAATATTGCCCTGCTGGCCAAGGCAGGTGCGCATGTACGCGCATGCATTGAGGCGCATGCAAAATTCGTAATATCGGATGGAAGCGAAGCTATATTGATGAGCGCCAATCTCACGCGCTTATCGATGCGTATGAATCCTGAATCTGGTGTATGCATCGCTTCTTCAATGGAATTGGAGAATCTCGAGCAGTTGTTTGACTCAATTTTTCAGTTTGGGACTGAATATGACAGCTTCGTAAGCATAGGGAAGCGAGAATTGGTGGTAAACCGAAGGGAAAATTTGATGCAAGAATCCTACCTTCCAATTCGTGGAAGCTCAAACCTTCGATGGACGTACGGACTAACACACCTCAATCTACTGTCTGATATCGAGATGGCTTTTGAGGGTGCCAAAAAGGACATTCTGCTCTCGAGCTATAGTGTTGTCGCGCTAGATCGGTTGCCCAAGCTGATGGAAAACATCAAGACGTTTCTTGATGAAAAAAAGGGACGCTTGTCTATTTTGGTGCGAGGAATGAATCACCGACCTGATCATTTGGAAGCTTGTGGAAAATTGACAGAATTGGGAGCGAAAATCTTTGGAGATCTCTACAATCACTCCAAAACAATTGTTTCTGACAACGGCAATAGTTTGCTATTCACGGCAAATATCGATGGGAAAATTGGTCTGACAAGGGGTTTTGAGGTGGGCATTTCAGTTGTTCCAGAAAGCGAAGAAGCTGCGGACATTCGGACTTTTCTCCGTTGGCAATTGGATACGGCACCATTCGAATTTCGATGGAAGCCTGACAAACAGGAGCTCTTTGATCTGTATGATTTTGTGTATCATGTAAAGAAGGTAACGCCACCGGCAATCCCTGATGAAGCTGTCATTCTTTTACCACCAAACGTTTTGAGCCGGGCCGAGGTTGCAAAAATGCCTACTACTCCATTGTATATCCAACGTCAGGCAAACGGCTTCGTACTGCAAATGTCAGGCAAGTACTTCCACTTAAATTCAATCTCAGAAAACGAATTTGAATTGCAAGCGGCGAACAATTCGCCGCTTCATCGTGAAGAGTTCATTTGGCAATACAAGAAACTAGAATTGAGAATACAATGAAAAACAATTGGGATCAATTGGTGCAAGAATGGCTTTCGTTGGGCAGGTCTGGGGCGACGAAAGATGCCGAAACGTATTATTACAACAAGCTCTTTCCGGACGTCCAAAAATCTTTTGTGCGAAAGTTTAACATGGCAAGGGAGGGTGAGTTGTTGATCTCGATGTTAGGATATTCTCCAGAACCCATCATTTTGACGGCGATGGCTATGAAGCCCACCAAACATGTGATCGTGACCACAAGTGAAAAACCGAGCGTGAATGAGATCTTAGAGCGCTATCTTGAAGATAAGTACCAGCTCGTAATTGTAGGAGACGATTCGTTCGCTGCAATTTATGGGAGGCTAAAGGATGTGCTGTTTGAATCGGTCAGTCGAAATATCACAATTGATGTCACCGGCGGCAAAAAATCGCATGTTGCTGCGGCCTGTATTTTCGGGAAGGACTATGGTTGTAGAATTGTCTATGTGGATTTTAAGGAATATCTTCCGGACTTGAGAAGGCCGATCCCTGGTTCTGAAATACTCAATCTCGTGTATGATCCACTGCGTGATGAAATTCAACTCGGATACTCAATTCCATCTACAAAATGAAAAAGCATCAAGTCGCATTGGTTGGCGGGCAGCGCTTGCCGATCTATCTAGGGGTTTTGGAGCGAAAGCCGGATGTGGTGCATTTGGTTTATACTGAGGCGTCGGCAGGTGTGGCGCAGTTGCTGGAGCGATGCCTTCTGCCCATGGTAGTTGAACTTGTGAGGGTCGAAGCCTACGATTTCTTTCAGATACAGAGGGTTTGTGAGCAGATTCTGGCCTCAGACGAGGAAGGCGTCTGGGAGTTGAATGCAACTGGTGGGACCAAAATCATGTCCTTGGCAGCTATATCGATCTTTTCAAGAAATAGCCACGGGGTGATCTACATCGATCAAAACAATGATTTGTTGGAGGTGGATAAAGGTAGGAAAAATCCCATTGCAGCGTCATTGACCATTGCCGATTTCTTCACGCTTGCCGACCAATCAAGCCATACTTCCGAAAAACTGTCTGATTTCACGGTAGATGAATTCAGATTGGCGCAGCACATCTTGACTCATCGAATAAGTGCGTTTGCCCAACTTTCAAGAAAATTTTGGACGTTCTTTTCCGATGCCAACTCCATTCCAAGTTTCGGAAGATACACGCATGAGCCGCAAACCTATATCGATTGGGATAACGCAGCAGGTAAAGTCGAACTTTGTATTCGATCTAAGCCCAAAATTTCTGTTCGGACAAACAAGGGGATCGACATTGCTATGATTGGAGGGTGGTGGGAAATCGTTGTTGCCCAAACGATCTCAAACTGGCCAATGGTCAAGGAGCTATTGATGAATGTAGTCTTGCCGTTTAAGTCAGAGGCAAATCCGAAAAATGAAATCGATGTACTTGTGAACCTTGGGCATCAATTGATTTTTGTGGAATGCAAAGCTGGTGAGGTGAAGATGCATGATATAAATAAACTGAAGGTGGTGAGGGATAATTATGGTGGGCTTGGTGCCAAGGCTGTACTCGTGTGCTACAAGAAGCCCGAGAACCGTGTTGTAGAACGATGCAAGGAAGCAGGCATCGAGGTCTATTCCTACGAGTTGGAGGGAGGTTCGTTTTCGGGCTTGATTCCGTTGCTGGAGGCGGTTTCCCATTCACGATCAATCTAATTTACGATTGGTAAAATTTCTAGATTCATTTGGTCATTCCTTGAAGCACTTACATTTGGCTACGCAACGCTTTTGCCTCCCATCGCAACCATCCCGAATCAAATCAACTTCCTCCCCGAATTCGGCAAGTCCAATCACGCACGTCCCACAAGCAAGGCTGTGAACACCGAATCGATCACCGAAACCCGAATGCGTCCTCCAATCCCCTCGTGAAGACAAGATCAGAAAGGGCTTTTGATGTGTTTGATGAGGGAAAGTGACAGGATTTGCAGGCCGACCATCGATTCGCAGGAGGTGGCAATCGTTAGGATCAATCAGCAATGTTTGGGATGGCGATGATGAATGGCTCATTTTCTGAATCGCCCCCCAAAAATGAACATCCCCCTACCGCAACACCACCACCCGCCGAGTCGCCACCGACCTCCCAGCACCCATCCGCAGCGCATACACCCCCGGCGCAACATCCCGCACCTCCAAATCAACCTCCGACTCCCTGCCGCAGCCGGGCAAGATGCCCGTTTGTGTCGTAACCATCCGCTAAACCCCGTCTAGGAAAACACGTCGAGCAGTATTATGCCTTTTTGACCGTAACCATCCGCTAAACCCCGTCTAGGAAAACACGTCGAGCAGTATTATGCCTTTTTGACCGGCAGCAATTCCTCTATCCGATTGATGGGGTGGTCTTGTATTTTGGCGAGGGTGTCGCGGAGCCAAGTGAAGG
>JANMIM010000713.1:0-1269 GCA_031375795.1 Bacteroidota bacterium | reverse complement strand
CGTTTTTGTGAAACAAGCTGGCATCACGCCCCGCCTGAGCGCGTCTCCCAACCCGGTCGCGGAGGGCGCTGCGGGCAGCACACGCCTCATGTCGGTCAATTGTGACAGCAATTGGGTGGTCACTTTTGCAGATGCCTGGATCTCCTACGTCGGCGGCGCCGGCGTGGGCAATGGCAGCTTCAACATGACGGTCGCCAGCAACCCGGGTGCGGGTTCGCGCACGGGTACCTTGGTGCTCACACGCGGCAGCCGCACACATACGGTCACCGTGAACCAAGACGGCACCTCCGCCTTCTGGTGCGTGCCGGTGCTTGGGCCCCCGAGCGCCGTCGGCGCGACGAATGTGAAATTCAAGTCCGTGAACCGCACATCTGGCATCAGCGAGGGTTATGTCTTGGCCACCGACAGCACGATCTTGCGCATCGACAGCAGCTACAACATCCGCATCAGCTTCACGGGCAGCGTGGCGCCGGCGATCTGGGCAGATTGGAACCAAGACGGGGACTTTTTTGATGCGGCCGAGGCGATCATTGCACCGGGTGGGGCTTGGTACCCGACCTTTGGCGGCACCAAGACCACGACCTTCACCGTCCCGAGCACGGCCGCGCTCGGGCAGACGCGGCTACGGGTGTATGTGAAGGCGTTTCCAGGCCCGACCACTGGGCCTTGTGCCACCACGAGCGTGGGCGACATCGAGGACTTCAACATTTATATACAGCCCAGCGGCATACTCCCTACTGACGAATTTATCTTGTCCATGGATGAAAGCGGGGATTTGCCTGAATTGCAATGGACTTGGGAGCAGCCGCAGCACCCGCGGTCGTTTACCGTGCGTTGGGAAAATGAAGGTCAATGGCGTGATTTGGCGCAGGTGGATGGCCGTGACAATCATTGGCGGGGAGCGGATGGCTTGGATGCTGGCCGTTACCAAATCATGGCCTTGTCACCGAATGGGCAACGCAGCTACTCCAATACCGTCGAGCGCGTCGCGGGCGACGTGGCCCTACGCGTGCACATTGGCCCCAATCCTGTGAAGCAAGGCGGCAATTTCAGGCTGCAATTTCCTGCCGAGGCAAGCTCCGTTTTGCTGCAGATTATAGATTTGAATGGCCGGATCGTTCGCGCCGATGCGCTGACGAATGCTGGCTTGTGTTACGTCAGCACCGAGGGCTGGCCTGCAGGTGTTTATTTTGTGCAAGTGAAATCGCGGGGGCGGATGGAGAATTTGAAATTGGTGGTGGAATGATGATTTGACTGCGGGGAAGGTTG
>JANMIM010000631.1:0-1767 GCA_031375795.1 Bacteroidota bacterium | reverse complement strand
AAACCTTGCACTGGGGTTTTGGCTGGAAAAATATAGTCCTCGTTTTGCCTTGGCCCGAGGACAGCATGCTCCGGGCATTCAGGCCCGAGAATGTTTATGCTTTTTGGGAAAACCAACGCTTGCCTGTCGGCCTCAGCCCCGACTCCGACGATGGCAAAACACTCAGCTTTTACATCCCCGAGGCTGCAAATTCCATGGCCCGGAGCCATGTTCGCATCTACGCGCACGACGAGCGCTTCTGGGCCAACGACGTTTTGATTCCCTTGGAATTTGGGAAACACCTCTTGAATGCAAAACAATTGACGGCCGCCGATCCTCAAAAAAACATCATTTATTTCATGATGGTCGATCGGTTTTGCAACGGTGACACGACCAATGATGCCCCGCTCAACGATCCGCGCGTGGACCCCAAGGCCGATTTCCACGGTGGCGACCTCGCTGGATTGCGGCAAAAAATCAAGGAAGGATATTTTGATTCATTGGGCGTAAACATGCTTTGGATATCGCCGATTGTGCAAAATCCCGAGGGCGCCTACCAAGAATATCCTGAGCCACGGCGCTGGTTTTCAGGCTACCACGGTTATTGGCCTGTGTCGAGCACGCACGTGGACCATCGCTTTGGCACAGACCAGGAAATGATTGACATGGTGCGTGAGGCACATGCGCACGGCATCAAAGTCATCTTGGATTACGTCGCCAACCACTTGCACGAGGAGCACCCGATGATCAAGGCGCATCCTGAGTGGAAGACCGAATTGTACCTCAAGGACAGCGTGCTCAATGTGCGCCTTTGGGATACCCACCGCATCGGCACTTGGTTTGATTTGTTTATGCCCAGCTTGGATTATTCTAAGCCAGAAGTGGTTGAATTTCAGAGCGATTCTGCCTTGTATTGGCTCAAGCATTTTGATTTGGACGGCTTCCGGCAGGATGCCACCAAGCATATTCCCACGGCATTTTGGAGGCGGCTCACGCAAAAAATGAAAACGCAATATATGATTCCTGAGAAAAAGGAATTGTACCAAATCGGCGAGACCTTTGGCAACCGGGAGTTGATCGGGAGCTATGTCGGTTCCGGCCTGCTCAGCGGCCAATTTGACTTCAATTATTATTGGACGTTGAAGGGCGTCTTCTCGGGCGGGGAGACGGATTTGAGTCGCTTGCCGGAGAGCATGGCGGCGAGCGAGACAGCTTATGGCAGCCATTCGCTCATGGGCAATATTACGGGCAACCACGACATGCCACGCTTCATCTCGTTTGCGGGAGAGGCGATCGGCAACAACGAGGATCCCAAGGAGGCGGGCTGGAACCGCGACGTCAAAATTAAGAACATGGACGGCTACAAGCGTCTGCAAATGCTGCAAGCTTGGCTGCTGATGGGGCCGGGTATCCCTGTGATGTATTATGGCGATGAGATCGGCATGGTGGGCGCGGGCGACCCCGACAACCGACGCGACATGATCTTTGCGGGCCTCTCCAAGGAGGAAGCCGAGACCAAAGCCATTGTGAGCAAGCTGGCCAATCTGCGTAAGAATAGCTTGACGCTTCTCTATGGCTCGACCGAGGTGTATGTGCAGGGAAATATGGTGGCCATGAAGCGGCAGTATATCAAGATGCCGATTTGGCTCGTGGTGAATTTGGGCAAAACCAATGGGAAATTTCGATTTCCCGATACACAGGATCTGGGGATAGCAAAATCCACCTTCGGGAACGGGTCCTTGCTCGATGGCAATGTGATACAGCTACCGGGATTGTCATTTGAGGTCC
>JANMIM010000629.1:0-10760 GCA_031375795.1 Bacteroidota bacterium | reverse complement strand
GCAAGTCCGCCGGGACCGTTGGCGACCCATAGGCGCTGATGGCTGTCTACGAACAGATCTTGGATCATGGGAGCCTTCAAGCTACAGTCATTGAGCTCCTCGGGGAAATACTGCCGCATGCCATACCCATCATAGCGGTTCAGACCATTCATCGTCCCGATCCACAAATAGCCTTCGGCATCCTGAAGCACACTCGTGGTATAACCCACCGAAAGCCCATCTGCAACCGTAAGGATGGAGGCATACAGGGTGATTTCGGAGTTTAATTTTGCTGGGATGGGGGTTGATGAGGTTGCTGTCGAGGATGGTTTTGCATGCGGATGGGCATTCCTGATCGGGTTCGGAGACCCAACATTTCGCAAGGTTTGCGCATTGATTCCGGTAGTCAGCATCAGCAAACACGCCAACAAGAATGGCCTTACGATTCGCCCAGCCTTTTGGCAACCACTGCTTGACTTGCAGATCATCCCTGTAAAGCTAACATTTATTGCCAGAACCCAAAAAAATGGAAACGAAATGAGGGAATAGGCAGCTTATTCGCCCAATTTCGGAACTAGCGCACATTCAACCAATGAAAATCCAGCCGCACATACTGATGATGGAGAATCGAACCGATATGAACCAACAGCCTTTGCCATCCTGCAACTCGGGTGCGGAAGTGCTCACGCCTATTTTTGATGTGCGAATTGAACTCCTCCACGTGCGCACCCTATGCGCTCTCGGGCCTGCTGAACTTGGCCGATTTTGTTTGAAGGTGGTGGTGGAGTAGGGGGCACGATGAAATGCATGGATGCTATTTTTAACTACGGTTGATTTGGTATCTCTTTCTGTCAAATTCATCTTGCATTTCTGATTAGTCATAAGTTCTGATCAATGCTATCTTTTTCAATTTTACCAAGGCTGTCAGGTCGGCTTCCGAAATATCATTCAACGTAAAAGTCTGATATTTTTGATTGATTTCGATCGTCCAAGGATGCCACAAAACTCCCCATATTTCCCAGAAATACTCAAATTCACAAACATTTTCTTGGGTACACTTCTCTAGGAGTTCGGAATAGATGAGTTCAAGTCGGTCGTTGATCATTTTGCGAGGGGCGGGAAAATGGTTGATTCTCCTTTATTTCGTTGCGCAAGGCCTTCCAAGATTCAGTGATTGACGAGGGCGCCTTCTTATCAAATGTGAAGTTACACAAAAAGCGGCATGAAATCCAGATTCTTGCCACGCGCCTTCAGTCCTTCTCCCAATTTAAAAAGTTTTTCTATTTCCAGGCTTCCGTTTTTGGTGGCTATTGACTAATTTTGCTGGTATAATTCAATGTGGCAGAATGATATGAAGGATTTTCAACAACTCATCACGACAATCGAGCAGGTACATGTGCACTTGCAGGCCTCCGCAGCAAATGCAGTGAACCAAGCATTGACCATGCGCAACTGGCTGATCGGTCATTACATCGTGGAGTTTGAGCAGGGAGGGAAGGATCGGGCGGAATATGGGGCGAACTTGATCTCTGAAATAGCGAAGGCTTCAGTGATCGAAGGTCTTTCCCCAACGAATTTGAAGGCTTTCAGACAGTTTTATCTCACCTATCCACAAATAGGTCAGACGCTGTCTGGCCAATCTAACGCACTTCTTGGGGCTATGACCCCAAAAAGTCAGACGCTGTCTGACCAATTGAATTTGCCGAAAATTTGGGAAGCAACCGCCTCTGATTCGAAAAATCGCCTACAAGTCCCGCCTGAGAAAATTGTAAGTCGCCTGTCCTTTTCCCACTTGGTGGAACTCATCAAAATCGACGAGCCACTCAAAAGGACCTTTTACGAACTCGAATGCATCAAGGGCACATGGAGCGTGCGCGAACTCAAGCGGCAGATCAACAGCCTCTATTTCGAGCGAAGTGGGCTTTCGGAGAAGCCAGAGTTGCTATCGGAATTGGTGCACCAAAAAACGACACCACAGGTGCCCAAGGACGTCATCAAGAACATTTATGCTTTTGAATTTCTCGGTATTCCCACCAAGACGATCCTGGAAGAGTCTGACTTGGAGTCTGCCTTGCTCGACAACTTGCAAGCTTTCATCATGGAGCTCGGCAATGGATTTTGCCTGGAAGCGAGGCAAAAAAGAATCCTCATCGGCGAAAATTACTATTTCATCGATTTGGTGTTTTACCACCGCTTCCTCAGATGCCACGTCTTGATCGAGCTCAAGATCGGCGCCTTTGACTACAACGACATCGGTCAACTGAACACTTACTTGAACTATTACAAGTTGGAAATCATGCAGGCGGATGAGAATCCCCCGGTAGGCATCCTGTTGGTGGCCGACAAAGACCACGCCCTCGTCAAATATGCCACAGCAGGCATGGATGAGAACCTCTTCATTCAAGAATACCTCATTCGGCTGCCCAGCAAGGATCAGTTGGAGAGCTATATCGAGAGCGAATTGCGGAAGGTGAGGTAGGGGGAGGCAGAGGCCAAGAGTGGAATAGGCTCTATATCGACAAGAAACAGCTTTCCAGAATCGAGGAGGCTGAGATCGATGCATCGATCAGGATGGCTTACCTTATTTGCAAAGGTGCTTGATTTGTTTCCATTGGCTAGCCTGCAGCATCCCCGAAGCATGTTGCTGGAGCTGCATCGCGTGAATGAAAATCCTGTCCCAACTTCCCTATCTTCGCAGTCCAAAACCCAATCGTTGTGCGGCATCCGTCCTTTCCGTATTGTATTTCGCTCGCTGCCTACCTGCTGTGGCTGCTCCCGTTGGGTACGATTTGGGCGCAGCAACCCGCCTATTTCATCTTGGGCGAGGAGCAATTCAAGGGTTTGCAGGTCTATGACGTCATTCAGGATGGGCAGGACAATTATCTGTTTTCCACGAATGAGGGCCTGTTCTACTACGATTTTCTGCATTTTGAACCGATTGGTTGCGACTTGGCCAAGAGCAATGCCATGTTCAATTTTGTGGCGGATCCGTCGGGGACCATTTATTGCTCCAACCTGAACCACCAGATTTTCAGGATCAAAGACAAGGAATGCAGCCTTTTTTATACGCTGCTGCCAGATGAGGACAGCCCCGACATGAGCCTGATTTGCAACGAAGAAGGTGAACTTTTGGCCTGCTCCCGAAAAATCATTCGACTATCGGCGGCTGGAGAGGTGCGGGAGCGGATGGAAACCAAGGGCGACCCTTGGGCCCGGCCATTCAAAACGCCCAATGGACAGATCATTTTGCATTATCCAAAGACAGATTCCATCCTCGTCTTTCACAAAGGCCGATTTTCCGTGCATCACCTAGCCGGGCTTCCAGATGTGAAAGCGGAAAGTCCACTGTTCAATTTTTTTGCGGTGGAAGACATATTGTATGCCGTCAATTTGCTGCGCAATACGGTATGGCGGGTCCAAGAGTCGACTTTTGCGATGCAATTGCTGCCCGAAAAGTACATGCTCGACCGTAGTCAGCCGCTACGATGTTATTCAACCGGAAAAACAACGTGGATCGGTGGCAGTTTGCCGGGCATTGTTTGGTTCCAAGGGCGGCTCGGTCGCGTACAGCCCCTGTTGCACTACGGGAAATATTTCATCTCTGATGTGTTTCAAGACCGCGAGGGCAATATCCTGCTCAGCACCTTTGACCAGGGCATCTTGGTCATTCCCAACCTAGCCATTCCCGATGTGATCGATCCCTTTGCCGCTGAGCCGATCACGGCACTGCATATCGCGCGCAGCAACGGTTGCTTGTACCTGGGCACCACGAGGGGGAATTTGATGCAGTTTCAGGATGGGGAGTTGCGGCCCTTGATTCAGGATGGGAATCGGCCTGTCGAAGGGATCTTTGGCATACCGACATCGGAACGGCTGATTTTTCAGGGAGGAGATGAGGTCATGGTCTTGGACCCCGTGGCAGGTAAAATGTCCTTGGGAGTGAAGGCGTCCCTCAAGGATGCGGCTTTTGTAACGCCCGATTTGGCCTTTCTTGCCACGAGCCGGGGTATTTACCGTTGCGAATGGACGTCGGCTCGCCTGCCAAAGGTGACCCTGTTACCCGATTTCGCCTTTCGGATTCACCACATGGTCGTGGACAAGCAGGGTGAAGCATTGGTGGCTTCCACTTCGCGCGGCATGTACCACATTCCCCTGAATGGCACTGCAAAACGTATTCAGCTCGCTGGCGAAGACCTATTCCCGACGGCGATGTATGCTGCGGGCGGCAGGGTATATGCGGCAAGTGGGCAGCAGGGGATTCTCGTGCTCAAGCAAGGACGACTGGTTGCCCGCATTGTTCCTGAAATCGGGCGCATGGAGGCCATCAGCAAACTGGTGATCGACGACAGCCGGATTTTTGCAAAATCTTCCCACGGCATCTACCAACTCGGGATGGATGGCCGCTTGCAACGCAACATTGGCAAGGCTTTTGGATTTCTCAAGTCACGGGTGTTTGACTTTGCTGTGGACGGCGACCGCCTATGGGTGAGCCATTCGGGTGGTGTACAGGCTATTGACCTCTCATTTTCGGTATCGCGGCAGGTGCCGCCGCAGCTCCGCCTCGTCCAAGTTACAGTCAATGACAAGACCGTTTCTTCCTCCATGGCAGGTGATTTTGCATCCGATGAACGCAAGATCAGGTTTGACATTGCCTTCCCAAGTCTGCGCAACCGCGAAACATTGCGCATCCATTATCAATTGGAAGGTTATGACAAAGCCTGGCAATTGAAGCATGATGACGAATTTGCCATCGTTTACAATGCCTTGGAGCCGGGCGACTACACCTTTCGCGCCAGAGCGGAGAGCCAAGGGCAATTCAGCGAGCCCGTGGCCTATCCCTTTTCCATTGCGACACCGATCTACCGTCGTTGGTGGTTCTCGGCATTGGTGCTCTTGGTCGCTGCAGGCGTCGTCGGAGCCATTTACCGGCGACAAATGACGCTGCAAAGCAGGAAAGCCCGGCAAATCAATGAGTTGAATGCCTCCAAACTCGCAGCGATTCAATCCCAGATGAATCCCCATTTCATTTTCAATGCGATGAACTCGATCCAGGATCTGATCCTGAAAGGCGATGTAGAAAACTCCTACTCCTACGTCACCACCTTCTCCAACCTTGTGCGCAGCACACTCAAATATTCAGAAAAGGACTTCATCGACTTTGAGCAAGAGCTCGAATTGTTGCGCTTGTATTTGTCGCTGGAGAAGCTGCGCTTTGAAGACGAGCTGGAATATACCATCACCGACTTGGTCGATGAGGACATTCAGCTGCCGCCCTTGCTCATTCAGCCATTTGTCGAAAATGCCTTACTGCACGGCCTGTTGCACAAAGAGGGCGTCAAGAGGCTATTGATTCGCTTCGAATTGCGGGAAGCGCTGATCTGCACCATCGAAGACAATGGCATCGGTCGGCAGCGGGCCATGGAGATCCGGGAGCGGCAGCGTGGCGAACACGAGTCCTTTTCAGGCAAGGCCATCCGCACCCGTTTTGATATCCTCAGCGACGTCCACAAAGGAGAATTTGGTTATGTCCTGGAGGATTTGATGACCGACGGCGAAGCAATCGGTACGCGCATCACCTTGCAAATCCCCGTGCGGCGTCGTTTTTAGCCTCGTGTTCCATTCCTTCGCAAAACTCGTCCATTCGTAAATTCCCCCCAACAATGCCGTCAAAACCCGCTACTTTCGAAGCCATGCAAAAGATCAAGACGATCATTGTGGATGACGAACGCCGCGCACGCGCCGTGTTGGAGAACTTGTTGCTCCGGTTTTGTCCCGAGGTCGAGCTTGTGGCACAGTGCAGCAATGTCTTGGAAGCCGTGGAGGCCATCAAAACCCATCATCCAGATTTGGTCTTGCTCGACATCGAAATGCCCAACTATGCGGGTTTTGAGTTGGTCAATTTCTTCAAGGAGGTGAATTTTGAGATCATTTTTGTCACCGCTTATGATCAGTATGCCCTCAAGGCATTTGAATTGGCGGCCATCGATTACCTCCTCAAACCCGTCGAGATCGAGCGTCTCAAGCAGTCGGTCGCCCGGGCACGGTTGAAGTGCGACATGAAGGAGCGCGCGCAACGCATGGACTTGCTCAGCCAAACGCTGGAGAAGCAGCAGATCAAGAACCTGATCGTCAATGACAAAGGACAGCAGCACTTGATCACATTGGATTCCTTGATCGCGATCGAGGCCCAAGCGGCCTACTGCACCCTGTACACCGAAGACCGGCAACTCGTCGCCAGCAAAAACCTCAAACATTTTGAAACCATGCTCGAAGGATGCGCAGACTTTTTGCGGGTGCACAAATCTTGGCTCATCAACAAGCGTCACATCCTGAATTATTCCAAGTCTGAGATGCTCATTCAATTAAAGGGCGGACTTGTCGCCAAGCTTTCCAAATACCAGAAAGCAGACTTCGAAGCAGCCATTCGGGGCTGAAAATTCCGTTCGTAAAGCAAACCTGTCCATTCTTATATCGCGTTTGGAGCGACGTGCAAGGGTAGCCTAATATTGCATCAGTTTCTAAAACACAATTGTAAAAACGATTCAATATGAGAACTGTAAAAATGTTTTTGGCTTTGATGATGGTGTGCTTTTTTGCTGCACAGGTGAATGCGCAAGGCAATTCGCAAAACCAAAATGGGAATGCTGTGCTTTCCTCAGTCGATGTGACCGCCGATGGTAATGGTACAGTAACCTTTGAGATGAAAATCTCCGGAAACCTGGCTGGAACCGTTGATGCTGTCCAATTTTCCGTAGCAGGCGACTTGATCCCCGGCGGCACTTACAGCACCTTAATCGACCACAGCAGGTATCTGAACCCCGATCCAGTTTTCCTGGCCACCGTTCCTGTCAGAAATTTCAACGAATTTACCAATGGCGGTCCAGACGAATGGGTGGATGTTGAAGTGATCTTCAGCTACATAAGTGGTGGCCCCAAAAAGTCGATCAAAAAGGCCCGCATGCCAAAAGAGGTTACAGGCAAATGTCCCGGTTGCTTCTAATCAAGTGGTAAATTGATCAGGTAATGGCACCAACCATTCCAACTTGTTTGTAAAAACGGAGGGCTTTGGTCTTCCGTTTTTTGTTTGTTGCGACCTTTGAATCCGCCATCGTGCAACCAAAATCGAGTACATCCCAACCAGTCCTTTGCGAAACATTTGCAGCCCTCGGTGTCCTTTGGGGTTCTCCCAGCGGCAAGGCGCCGACGGCGCCTATCACTCAAGAATGCCATGTGGCAACCCAAAGTTCCCGCATTCAAGAATACCTGATTTCGCTGCCCAGCAAGGATGAATGGGAACGCTGTATCGATAGGGAATTGCGAAAGGTGAGGTAGGGGGAGGCATTCATCCAATTGCACGGTGATCGTGCATTGCTAAGGTAGCTGGGCTGATGAGCCCGCGACGGGTAAGTTGCGAGCATTGGGTTTAGAGTTGGTAGATGACCGGGCATCTACTCATTCATGAGCCATTGGGGGACACTGTAGGCACATGGTCGCTTCTAACCAACTCCGAACCGACTGCAAACACAATGTAGCTGCAAGCAATGTGAAACAAGGGTCTGCTTTGCTCCGAAATGTGTTTCGAACGCGGTTTTTGGTTATCTTGCTTGGGAATATGGAAGTGTACCCGATTCGATTCCGTGGAAATAGCGCGCATTGCGAAGTGTCGGGCGGAACGGGGGATGATGGTGGCAACTTCTAAACAACAGTGGATAACGAATGGAATTCAGCACAATCTTATTTTTTGGTATTCTGTCCCTATTGACATCGTGCAATGGGCAGACAGCAGATAAGGCATCCAACGTTGAGCTTTTGAGTGCGCATATTGCACATGGCGACACCGTAAGCAAGCTAGGTGACCATTTGTGGTATGTCTTTCAAGACAAGAATGATAACTATTGGTTTGGGAGCAATGGCGAAGGGGTATATCGATTTGATGGGAAAACCATTGTCAATTTCACTACCCAACATGGACTTGCAAGCGATAGCATCAGACAAATCCAAGAAGACAAACTTGGAAATATGTACTTCTCAACGCTACGCGGTATCAATAAATTTGATGGTCAAAAAATGACCACTTTGCAACCCGTCAAAAGCAAAGATTGGAAATTGGAAGAGGACGACATGTGGTTTCACCTTTTAGGTAAGCGGGGAGAAAGCGGACCTTATCGCTATGACGGAAAAGACCTGTACAATTTGGAATTTCCAAAACATTATTTACACGAGGAAATCACAGCAAGAGGAATCAATCCATTTTTTAGTCCTTACGAAGTTTATTGCATTTACAAAGACCGAAAAGGGGCAATGTGGTTTGGCACTTCTGTTTTTGGGGCTTGTCGTTTTGACGGACAATCAATCAAATGGATGTATGAGAAGGATTTGACAATAGCACCCAATGATGGTGGAACTTTTGGGATACGCTCTATTTTTGAAGATCAAGAGGGTGCTTTTTGGCTCTGCAACACTTGGCACAAGTACATTTTCGATTTTGAAAAGACAATGAAAAGCGATAGGCTTCAATACCATCAGACAGAAGGCATTGGAAACGCGCAAATTTTTGGTGGGGAAGAATACATTTATTATTCCTATATTTTGGAAGACGATCACGGAAATATTTGGTTGACAACTTGGGACAGAGGCGTATATAAATATGACGGCAAAACGATTACAAATTATGCTGTCAAAGATGATCAGAAGGATATTAATTTGATTTCGATGTACAAAGACCATCGAGGCAACCTTTGGCTTGGCACACCAGAAAATGGCGCGTTTAAGTTGAACGGAAATACTTTTGAGAGATTTGAGCCTTGACAACGGAAGGATAAGCAGCCACGACGCGAGATCTGTAGACCATGCATTGGGCAATCCCGCACAGCTTGCCTTGCAAAGACTTGTGTGTTGGGACGCCGGTTTCGGTTATCCTGCGAGGGAATATGGAAGCGTATCTGCATCAATCAATTGAAAAAAGAAAACAAAAAATATACGCCTGAAAAAAAGGGCATCCTTGTGTTGTCTGTTGATATTCTTCATGTTCAACAGTGTCCTATGCCCACAAATCACCTAAACCGACATCCCCGACGCGACTCCCAATGCAGCAATTCCTTTGGATTTGAACAATGACTCCATGGTCGATTTTACGATCCAATTCGAAATGCTGGACAAGGTGATGTACAAACCAGACGACAACAACGCCTATTCGGGCGAAATCATTTCCGGTGAACATTTGCCATCGGCAATGTCTGCGGCTATGGGTATTTGCGACACGCTGATCACATAGTACGAAGCGAGCAACCCTGACATCCTGGCATGGGATACGAGCATCGGTCACTGGATAGTAGCAACCGATAAGTCTCTAGCAATCAAGCTCGTCGTGGGCGTAAAGACACACGGTGGCTGGGCCCGCCTCGACTTCTTCCCAGGCTCCACATCATTCACCGTCAATGACTACGCCTCGGAGAGCACCCCAAATGCCTTCATCCGGGCGGGGCAAACCATCTTCGGGGTTCATCTCACTTCCCATGACTGCAAGTTCCCCTGAGCATCAACAATGAGATGATCAAAAAAATGCCTTCTCGCCGTTTTTAATCTCCCTTAATACCGTGCCCCAACCGTCTCCGGCGGTACATTGGCCGCAATCGTGGCCAAGTCATTTTCCGTCAATTCCACGGCGTAGGCGCCCAGATTCTCTTCCAAACGATGGATTTTTCGGGTGCCGGGAATCGTGGTGATTTCATCGTTTTGCTGCAGGATCCAAGCGAGGGCCACTTGCGCGGCGGATGCGCCTTTGCTCTGGGCAATCTGCCGGATCACCTCCACAAACTTGAGGTTTTCTTGGATCGCCTCATCCGTAAAACGCGGGTTGATCAGGCGGAAATCGCCTTTTTCAAAGTCGGCGCGGCTCTGGATCGTGCCGCTCAGGAAGCCGCGTCCCAGGGGGCTGTAGGCTACAAAGGTGATGCCCAACTCCTTGCAAACCTCAAAAAGCGCCTGCTCAGGTTCACGGCTCCACAGCGAATATTCCGTTTGCAGCGCCGATATGGGGTGCACGGCATGCGCCCTGCGCAGCGTTTCGGGATCCACCTCAGAAAGGCCGATGTATTTCACCTTGCCTTGCTTCACGAGGTCGGCCATCGTACCCACGATTTCCTCGATCTCTACCTTCGGATCTTTGCGGTGCATGTAATACAAATCGATCGCCTCCACACCCAAGCGCTGCAAACTCTTGTCGCAAGCCTGCCGGATGTAATCGGGCTTGCCATTCACACCCAGGAATTCGCCATTGGGACCACGCATGACGGCAAATTTGGTGGCCAGCACGATCTCCTGCCAGCGCCCTTTAAAGGCGGAGCCCAAGAGTTCCTCATTGGCGCCGCTGCCATACATGTCGGCGGTGTCAAAAAAGTTGACGCCGAGGTCGATCGCCTTGTGCAAGGTTTGGATGGATGCGGCCTCCTCAGACGAACCGTAAAACTCAGACATGCCCATGCAGCCAAGCCCGATGCGGTTGATGCTGAGATTGCTGTGGCCAAGTGTGGTGCTTTTTTTCATTTTTCCTGTTTTTTGATTCTTGATGCAAACATAGGATGATTTGAGACATGGAATCGCGTATTTTGCAATTCGTTTTACATAGAGGGAGTAGCTCAGTTGGAAGAGCGTTAGGCTTGCTAAGCCATAGGTCGCGGGTTCGAATCCCGCCTCCCTCGCCATCGTCGGTGTAGCTCAGTGGAAGAGCACTTGCTTCATACCCAGGAGGTTGCTGGTTCGATCCGATAGCTATCGGATCC
>JANMIM010000616.1:0-5972 GCA_031375795.1 Bacteroidota bacterium | reverse complement strand
GTTTGACTTTCAAACAATATTCAAGGGCACCGAGTATGGCAGCCGCGACGGCTAGAATTCTTTGGGGATGGTCGTTTTTCATTAGTACCAAGGAACCCAACCAACAACGGGCTGTTCGCATCGGAGAAGGAGCTTTTATGGGAATGAACTATCTGTTTAGGAAAAATATTGCGGCAGAAGCCAAGGTTGGTGTGAACAACTGGTCGTGGAACTACAAGAATCGCGGGACTTGGAATGTCGCGAGCGTTCATTCACTGTATTTTCAGTTGGCGTTCAATTTGGCGCTTACGAAGTAATTGTTTTTTCGAGGCATTCAATCAGCTGCAAGGCTGTGTTCAGGAGCAATCGGCAGCGCAAAACTATAGATCCTCCTTCATTGAGTATATGCCACAAATGAAAGGTTTGGCGATTGCCTCAATCTAAAATTCAAAAAATGCACGCATTGATTTCAAATTGTACACTATGAAAAAGATAATTTTGTCACTCACTTTGATCTTGATTGCTATTGGTGGGATTGTACTTTACAATTCGACTGGCAATTTGCCCAGTGATGCTATCGCAGTTGATGCAGCAATTGGCGATACCTCAAAAATGCCCGATGGGGATTGGCTGCAACGTGCACAAAGAGGAATTGCGGAGCAGGAATACAATATTCAGCCCCAAAAAGACGGCAAATGCTATTCCAGCCCCAACCGGCGAAATAATCTGCGCATTTCCTACTTCAATGATGGGTTTGCAATCAAGCCAAGGGTGGATAGTCTGGAAAAATGGAAGCTCGACTTTCAGGTTTTGGGCCTTCATCGAGGTCAGGAGCAGTTGTATTGTCTGAAAGGTACTCCTGCGGTTGAAGTGGGAGGAAATCACATGTTGCAGCATTTCGCCGAAGGGTTCCATATTGAGTACAAAAATTCCGCCGAAGGAATGCGACAGAATTTTTATGTAGAGAAAAAGCCAGTTGGCAATGGACCCTTAAGGTTGAAACTTCAAACCTCAGGAAGTCTTTTTCCTGTAGCCAATGGAGAAGATGCGGTGAACTTGGTCGAACGCGAAGATGTTGTTGGGACAGTGGAAACGAAGGCGAGTTATGCTGACCTTAAGGTTTACGACGCGAATGGCTCGCAGATCCCGGCGAGGATGGAGGTTTCCGAGCCGCTACTTGATGATGCATCGGGAGATTGGATTGCAAGGATTGATCTGGTTGTGGATGATTTTGAGGCGAGATATCCTCTCTTGATTGACCCAGACCTTTCAATACCAGTTATTGGGACGGATTCAGCGGCGTGGGAAGGCAACCAAGCTGTTGCCCATTTTGGCACTTCAGTTTCTTCTGCCGGGGACGTGAATGGTGATGGGTATAGTGACGTGGTGATTGGGGCTTATGAATACGATTTTGGTTTGGGTGATGAGGGTGCGGCTTTTGTTTATCATGGCTCAGCTCTCGGCCTCGATTCATCTGCAGCCATTGTCCTAGAAGGAAGTCAACCAGGAGATCAATTTGGTTGGTCAGTTTCGACCGCCGGAGATGTGAACGGAGATGGATATAGTGACATCATCGTTGGGGCAAAAGACGGTGCACCTGGTGGTATGGCATTCGTACACGAAGGCTCTGCCTTGGGTATTTTACCAAATGGAACGCTGTTGTACTGCAGCTTGATCGGGGCCAGTTTTGGATTCTCCGTGGCATCGGCTGGCGATGTAGACAAAGATGGGTTTAGTGACGTTGTAGTTGGAGCCCCGAATTACAATAATATTGGTGCGGTCTTTGTTTTTTATGGAAATCAACAAGGTATCGATGCAGTATTTCCAACGCAGATCGATGGTAATCAAGTGAATGAGAATTTCGGATTCTCGGTTGCATCTGCAGGAGATGTCGATGCTGATGGGTTCAGTGACCTTATCGTAGGTGCTGATCACCACTTTCTATCGCAAATCAACGATGGTGCTGCCTTCATCTATCACGGGTCGGCTCAGGGAATTAGCACAAACACGATGGCGACACTTGGGTACAACCAACCCAATGCAGCTATGGGCACCTCGGTCGCTTCAGCTGGCGATGTAAACGGTGATGGATTTAGCGATGTTATCGTTGGGGCGATTGGATATTCAAATAGCCAAACAAATGAAGGAGGCGCCTTCATTTTCCTTGGTTCCGCAGTAGGGGTTTCCACTACCATTGCTACTACCCTCGAGAGCAACGCTGCCAATGCTGGGTTTGGAATCAGCGTCGCCCTAGCAGGTGACATGAATGGCGACGGCTACAGCGATGTCATTGTGGGTGCGGCCGGCTTTGCAGCTGTAAATGGCGCAGCATTTTTGTATGCAGGATCAGATGCTGGTGTTGATAGTGCATCTATTACGCAGTTGCAGCCGAGTACACCAAATGGCAATTTTGGATATTCTGTTGCTTCCGCTGGCGATGTGAATGGGGACGGATACAGCGATGTGATCATCGGTGCACCGACTTATTCAAATGGGGTATCGCAAGAAGGGGGAGCTTTTATTTATCACGGTGCGCCGAATGGGTGTGATACGATTGCGGGAGCAACTTTATCGAATGCGCAGGTCGGTGCCGAAATGGGTAATTGCGTAAATTCTGCAGGAGATGTGAATGGTGACGGGTTCGGCGATGTGATTGTTTCCGCTCCCAATTACACCAATTTGCAGTCGCAAGAAGGGGCGGCCTATATTTATCACGGCTCGGCAATGGGACTAAGCGCAAATCCTGCAGCAATTGTTGAAAGCAATGTAGCATTTGGTGCATTGGGGTTGACGGCATCGTCGGCGGGAGATGTGAATGGCGATGGATATAGTGACATCGTCGTCAGATCAATTTCCGTCAGTCCAACGGGAGACTTGCTTGTATACCACGGATCATCACTGGGTATTGATACCACGGTTCGGGTTGTGTTGCGACCCGACTTTGACATAATGGGCTATTTTGACTGGGTTGCATCTGCAGGTGACATAAATGGTGATGGTTATGGAGATATCGTGGCCGCGACATCAATATTTGGAAGCGGGCAGAGTGATGAAGCTTCTGCGGTAGTTTATCTTGGGTCATCTGCCGGGATTGTGCCCACTCCTGTTACACTCTTTGAGTCCAACATTGAATATATTGGCGCCGAGTTTTGTAGTTCAGCAGGTGATGTAAATGGTGATGGGTACAGCGATGTGATCATCGGTGCACCCGAATGCTATTCCGATCCATTGTATAAAGGCGCAGCTTGGGTTATCCTTGGATCTGAATGCGGATTAGATTTGAATTCTGTTTCCTTGATAGATGGGGATATTTCTTCGGCAGGTTTCGGATGTTCCGTTTCCTCTGCTGGGGACGTAAATGGAGATGGGTTTAGCGACGTAATCGTTGGCTCAAATGCATATTCGAATCCCGAGCCCAATGAAGGTGCCGTCTACTTATTTCTAGGCAGTCCAAATGGCATTGACTCGATTCCTTCGACTGTAATCGAATCAAATGTATCAAGTATGGAGTTCGGAAAGAGCGTTGCAAGCGCCGGTGATGTTAATGGGGATGGCTATGGTGATATCATTGTCGGCACCACAAATTGGGACTCCAGTTTCATATACCTTGGATCACCAACAGGAATCGTTCCCAATCCCGATATGAAATTGCACGTGAGCAGCAGTTTTGGCAGGTCTGTCGCTTCAGCTGGGGACGTGAACGGCGATGGCTACAGTGAGGTGATCGTGGGTGCACCCTCTTATGGAGGTACAGGCAGTGCCTTTGTATATTACGGAAATAATGGAAATGGCTTAACCACCAACGTAGAGCAATTCCGACCAGGAACCTCAACAACCATCGCACCAGGCGGGCTAACAGGAACTCCCGGTCAAGTTGGAATCTCCATGGACGCAAAGAGCTTCATCGGAAGGCAAGGCGGAAAGCTCGTATGGGAGTTTGCCCCCAATGGACAACCGTTTTCCTCCGCAGGTGGTAAAATCACCAACAGCGTGGATACGTCTAGCACGTCTGCTTCGTACACGGAAATGATCGGCACGGGTACGACAATTGCAGAGAACCTCAGCGGCCTGAGCCCCTCTACCGACTACAAATGGCGTGCGAGGATCAAATACGATCCATCGACGGCAATTACTGGTCAAAGGTTTGGCCCATGGTTCTACTACAAGAGCCGCACACCCGAAGTCCCCATGCTGGGTTTCAAAACGGAAGGTTTTCCAACTCCTGAAATCAGCATATTAGGCAATTCACAAGCTATTCTCGATGGTGATACCTTGCCATCGAGCAGCGACTCCACTGATTTCGGCGTTGTTGCAATTTGTGGTGATTCGATGGTGCGTAGCTTCACCATCCAGAACAATGGAAACAAGGTGCTGAATCTGGCGAGTGTGGTCATGACCGGTGCGAATGCGCAGGAGTTCGTTGTATCTGCTGCTCAGGCAACTGCAATCGCTGCCGGGAGTTCCACCAATTTTCAAATTACCTTCAACCCAACTGTCTTGGGCCTGCGAACGGCGGTGGTTACCATCTTCACAGACGACTGCGATGAAGCTGCATTCGAGTTTGGGATACAAGGCATGGGTGGGCCTGATATCACCAGTCCCAGATTCGACACGTGCATCGCAAACCGAGTGATCCCGCTGAGTGCATCCTGTGTCGGAATGCTTCCTGATTATTCTGATTCGATCACTGCAACGGACAATTGTAGCCAAGCCAGCATTTTGCAACTCGCCCCTTGGGCGCCAGGATCGATTTTGAGCAATGTGGACAGCACTTATTCAATTACGCTCTATGCCCAAGATGCCGACAGCAACCTCGATACTTGCACCTTCAACCTGAACATCTCAGGGTATGCACTGCAGGTGTTGGGAAATGGAATTGTAATCGTCGATGGGGACTCGATACCAGCGTTTCAGGACAGCACCGATTTCGGGAATCTCGCGAGTTGTAAGGTTAGCACCATCCGCGAATTTACCATTGCAAACCCAGGAGACGCTGCGATTGTCATTGATCAGGTGCACCTTTCGGGGCCCGATTCCGCAGATTTCAGGATATTGTTTCAAAATCCACAGTCTATAGGCGCAGGAAATGCCATCAACTTCGACGTCGTCTTCCAACCTATCGGCGGGGGCCTGCGAGAGGCAATTGTCAACGTCTATGCAAATGGTTGCACGGCGCATCCCTACCAATTCTCGATTCAAGGAAATGTTCTTGCGCAGGCCAATCCGGTCATTTTCCTGAGTTATGGCGAGATTGCGACGACGCTACCGTTCCTCGCTTATGAATGGCATCGCGACACTTCGCTTCTGTCGTTGCAAACTTCTCCATCAATTGTTCCGTCGCTGCCTGGTGAATATTTTGTAATTGCATTGGACACAAGCGGCTGCAACAATGAAAGCAACCATTTGTATTTCGATCCCAACGCTGGGCAGGTGAACCCTCAGCTATTTGTTTCCTATCCCAATCCCGTAGATTCAGATCGCCTTTACGTACAGGCTTTGGATTCCCTGAATTATGGATCACAGGTAACCATGAGTGTTCTGAATGGAAATGGACAGGAGATGATAAGAGCCAATTTTTCTAGCTTTTCAGCAGGATCTTATGTTGATATAGGTGGATTAAAAAAAGGGTATTACCAGCTCGTAATTACGATAGGTGACAAAGAACAAGTGATCATGTTCATGAGGCTTTGAGCAAGGGAGTCGTCGTGAGGTGATTCATGCACCCCGCGACGATTCCTTCCATTCATCACTTGCGCGATCTGCAAAAACGCAATCCCCCCCCTCACCGCTTAGGCACCAAATCAATCAACGGCACAATCATCTCATGCATCGAAATCCCCCCATGCTGAAACGTGTCCTTGAAAAACTTGACATAGTAGTTGTAGTTGTTGGGGTACGCAAAAAAGTAGTCCTCGCTCGCGAAGACGTAGGTGGAGCTCATGTTCATCTTGGGGAGCTTGGCATCCTCGGGCTTGCGGATCGTGAAGAGGAAC
>JANMIM010000600.1:0-2957 GCA_031375795.1 Bacteroidota bacterium | reverse complement strand
CCGTCGAGCTTGGTGAGCACCACGCCATCAAAGTCGAGGCGGTCGTTGAATGCCTTGGCGGTATTCACGGCGTCTTGGCCGGTCATGGCGTCCACCACAAAGAGGATCTCGTCGGGGTTGATCGCAGCTTTCACGGCGGCGATCTCGTTCATCATCTTCTCATCCACGGCGAGGCGGCCTGCAGTGTCCACGATCACCGTGTCCTTGCCATTCTTGCGGGCATACTCGATCGCATTGCGGGCGATGGAGACGGCGTCCTTGTTGTCGACTTCCTTGTAGATGTCGACCTCGACCTGACCGGCCAACACCGTGAGCTGGTCGATGGCCGCTGGGCGATACACGTCGCAGGCCACCACGAGGCAGCTGCGGTTCTTGGCTTTCAGGTACTTGGACAGCTTGCCCACAAAGGTGGTCTTGCCAGAGCCTTGCAGACCCGCGATCAGGATCACGGTCGGCGGCTTGCTGTTGTATTTGATGTCCTCGCCTTTGCCGCCCATCAATTTGGTAAGCTCGTCGTGCACGATCTTGACCATCAATTGGCTAGGGGAGACGGAGATCAAGATGTCTTGGCCCAAAGCCTTCTCTTTCACCTCGTTGGTGAAGTCCTTGGCGACCTTGTAATTCACGTCGGCGTCTACGAGCGCCCTACGGATCTCCTTCATCATCTCGGCGATGTTGAGCTCGGTGATCTTGTGTGAACCCTTCAAGGTCTTGAAGGCGCGCTCTATCTTGGAACTTAGATTTTCAAACATGGATTTATCAGCACATCAAAAATGCGGGTGCAATTTAGTAAAAGTTGATGAATCTGGACGGAGAACGCCTTACAAATTCCGAAATCTATTCCGCGCTGCCCCAAATCCAGAATGCGATGCCGCTTCCCCAGATTTGCGCTGCGAATACTCAATGAAGGCCATCGTTTACGAAGTCCAAGCTGGATTTTTGGCTCCATTTGCCAAGAAACAAGGAGATTTTTGCAAGCTCCCTCGGCGAGACCAAACAAATCCATAAATTTGGTATGGGTTTTGTAAGCACAGCCCACGTACCTCTAATGATGATTGAAATATGAAAAAACACCATCCATTGACAAAGGTTTTCGCGACCATTTTTGTGTTGTTTTGCTCGCTCTCGGGCTTGTTTGCACAGACAGAAATTCCCGCCGGATTCACCTGCTTGCCAGTGCCTTACAGTACATCCAACCGCTACGTGCAGCTGGTGCAAAAGGAAACCTTTGACGACAGCAAGGCCGACATCATCAAGGGCTTCTTTTCCAGCAACTGCTACAGCTCGGCACAGGCAGCACAGTTGATCAAGCTCATCGGCTTTGAGTCCACACGGCTCGAAGTTGCCAAGAAGGGCTATGCCAATTGCGGCAACAAAGGCATGTACATCGTGGAGGTGAGCCCCGTGCTGGAGATGTCCCTGAACCGCGACGAATTGCGCAGGTTCATCAATGGCGACGAGGAGGAGGAAGGCGAATTCCTCCCAGCACCCCTTCCCAAGCGTGAACCAAAACCAGAACCCACGCCCAGGCCCGAGCCGGCTCCCAAGCCCGAGCCCAAGCCTGAACCTCCCCGTGAAGTGATCGCAGATGACCAAATCGGCCTGCGCACGGAAAAAGGAGAGAAATTCATCGCCTATTTTGAAGGAAAGCAGATCAATACCGAAGCTTCCAACGATGTGACCTTCCCGCTGCCTTCCCCACATAGCACGGCGCCCAGGGTCAAGATCGTGTTTGAGGACAAAAACATTCCGATCTTGGAGAAAAAAGTGCTCTTGACCGGCATCAGCAACTACTACGTCTTCATCGTGAGGATCGACGAGAAAAAAGGTGAATGGGTGATCAGGGCAAAGTAATCCGCAGCCTTTGAGAATAGAACATCGTTCGCCAAGCAGGGTCACCTTGCTTGGCGAACGTGTTTTTGGCCTCGTTCATCGGGCCTTCGCATTCAGCCGTCGAATCGTGTGGCGGGGAATGCGGTGCATTCCTACATTTTTCTTAGTATTGAACCCATACAAGCTGTACAGGGCAGCTTTTTCTCAATAAAATCAAAAAACAGGACTATGAAAAAGATGATGGCTGAGTTTATCGGGACCTTCTGGCTGGTGCTGGGCGGATGCGGTAGCGCGGTATTGGCGTGCAATTTCCCAACGAATGGGATCGGTTTTGTCGGAGTGTCCCTCGCCTTCGGGCTCACGGTCCTCACCATGGCCTACGCCGTCGGCCACATTTCCGGTGGCCACTTCAACCCTGCGGTTTCCATCGGCCTGTGGGTCGGCGGACGCTTTGAGGCCAAGGACCTGCCCACCTACATCGCCTCGCAGCTGCTGGGGGGCTTTGCTGGAGCAGCCGTGCTGTACCTGATCGCGAGCGGTCAGCCGGGCTGGGAAATCGGCGGATTTGCCTCCAATGGCTACGGAGAGCAATCGCCCGGCAAGTTTAGCATGGTCGCCTGCCTGATCACCGAGGTCGTGATGACCTTTGTGTTTCTCATGATCATCATGGGCTCCACACATTCCAAGGCCCCCAATGGCTTTGCTGGCATCGCGATCGGCTTGGGCTTGACACTGGTACACCTCATCAGCATCCCCGTCACCAACACCTCCGTGAATCCTGCCCGCAGCACGAGCCAAGCGATTTTTGTTGGCGGCGTGGCCTTGGAGCAACTCTGGCTGTTTTGGGTGGCTCCGATCGTCGGTGCCGTGTTGGCCGGACTCGTACACAAGTTTGTATTGGAAGGCACTGGGGTCAATATCGAGGGGCGCTGAGGAGTGAAAAGTGAAGAGTGAAAAGTGGCGGGAGTTGGTGAGTTGAGGGAGAACCGCAGAGGGCGCAGAGATTCGCAGGGGGCAATGGTGTCTTTGCGATTCTTTGCGCCCTCTGCGGTTTCATTCAGCAAGTATGTAGAATTCCGTATTTGCCGCGATCAATGGAGCATTGATTTGAGCAGGATGCCCCT
>JANMIM010000561.1:0-3741 GCA_031375795.1 Bacteroidota bacterium | reverse complement strand
TTACCGGCATCGTTCAAACGATTGCAGAACACCCTACGAAGGGAAGAATAGCCGAAGGATTTCCAAATGCCAGACGGTGGCCACTCGACGGCCATTATTACGAGGTGTACCAAATTACAAGTGTGGGAATCCAAATCATCTCGATGCGCTCCTATAAAAAGGGTGAATGAACCCCAATATCATCTCGCTGCATTCCCCCAAAAGCCCTAACTTTGACGCGTCTCAAAATTTGAAATACGCATGATGCTCCCCTCCAACAACCCCGCCCGCAAATCCTGGGTTTCCGTCCCTGCCGGCTCTGATTTCCCGATCCAAAACCTGCCTTTTGGGGTGTTTACGGCGCCTGAATTGGAGTCGCCGCATATCGGTGTGGCGATCGGGGAGCAGGTGCTGGACCTGTATTTCCTCGCCGAAAAGGGGCTGATCGACATCGACGATTTTCCTTGCATGGTGCTCATGGAGCCCAATCTGAATGCATTCGCGGCTTTGGGACGCGGGGTTTGCCGACAGCTGCGGGAATGGATTTCTGAGCTGCTGACGGACGGAAATCGCAAACTCACGGGTTACCTGACCGAACGCGTGCTGTACCAACAAAGCGAGGTGCAGATGTGCATGCCGTTTTTCATCCGCGACTACACCGACTTTTACAGCAGCATCGAGCACGCCACCAACGTCGGCATCATGTTCAGGGGCAAGGACAATGCGCTCATGCCCAACTGGAAACACCTGCCCGTCGGCTACCATGGTCGCGCCTCGTCCATCGTGATTTCGGGGACAGACATCGTGCGTCCCAAGGGCCAAATGTTGCCTACGCCCGATGCGACCGCCCCCGTCTACGGCCCGAGCCGTCTGCTCGATTTTGAGTTGGAGGTCGCCTTCATCGTGGGCCAGGGAAATGCCATGGGGCAGCCGATCCCCATCGACCAAACCGAGGACCACATGTTTGGCATGGTGCTATTCAACGACTGGATCGCCCGCGACATCCAAAGCTGGGAGTATGTGCCGCTGGGGCCGTTTCTGGGCAAGAACTTCGCGTCCTCGATCTCGGCTTGGGTCGTGACCATGGATGCCTTGGAGCCGTTCAGGGTACAGGGCCCAGAGCAGGATCCGCAGCCATTGCCCTACCTCCAAACCCCCGGTGCCGCCAATTTTGACATTTCCCTCGAGGTCCAGATCGTACCCGCCAATGGCCAAACCAAGACGGTGAGCCGCTCCAATTTCAAATACATGTACTGGAGCATGCGGCAGCAGCTCGCCCACCACACCGTCAACGGTTGCAACATGCAGACCGGCGACATGTGTGCATCGGGCACGATCTCGGGCCCGACTGAGGACAGCTACGGCTCCATGCTCGAGCTCACATGGCGCGGCTCCAAGCCCATCGCCATGCCCGACAGCAGCGAACGCAAATTCATCCAGGACGGCGACACGGTCGTGATCAAGGGTTTTTGCGAAAAAGACGGCGTGCGCATCGGCTTTGGCAGCGTGACGGGCAAGGTTTTGCCGGCGATCGGCTGAGCTTTTCCCGGTTGGCCTTGCGACGCATTCCAAATCGGTCGATTTGCTCGCCGGCCGAAGCCGTTTCCGAAACGCGAAGCCTGGAACGCCAATTCCTAGATGGATGAATGCAAGATTTGCAGGAACGACACAGCAATGCAAGTGACGGGCATCGATTTCAAAGTTTTTCTTTGAAAATACCTGAGCATCAGTTATTTTTATTCCGAATTCCAGCAAGGATCGCCTCGTCTGCACGCAATCCTAATTCGCTGCTGGTGAAATCATTGGTTGACAATATGGTTTCCATGGCCCTGCGTGGCTCGGTGAATTGGAGATTCCTGCAAATAAGTATCCTCGCCAACGTTGACACTAAGAACAAAAATGAAAAAACTTTCCATCCTCTTGTGGATCATTGCCTTGCTTGGAGCCACGGCACATGCGCAGTCGCTTTCATATCCCGGGGCTTCGCATCGACTCAAAGTCACCGAGGTCGCCGGTTATCTGGGAGTGGGCAATGATGTCCTATCGGTCGCTACGGGTATGGACGGGTTCGCTGCCGTGGCAATCTCCGATTCCGTCGCATCGGGGAGAACGATCGCAGTGTTCGACTCCGCATTCAACCGCAAGTTCACGATCGAACCTCTGGTTGTACCAAGCACCTTGCACCAGGTAGCGATCAGCAGTGACCGCAAGGTATGGCACGTGCAGAATGCAGCAGGCAATTTGAGATTTTCAATCCTCTCAGAATCAGGGACTTTGCTCCAGAGTTTCCGAGTGAATGGCTACCGCAGCATTGGCTTGTTTGCGGATAGCTTGGGAAAGGTGCGGGTGGTGCTGAGCAATTCTGGTGGCATCGGCATGATCCAATTCACGAATGCAGGGACGGTCGATTTTGCCAAATGGGCGTCCACACCAGGCCTCGGGAACTTCGCAACTTGCAAAATGGGAATCGATGGAAGGATCTTGGTCAGCAACGGCGGCACCAACTATGCCATGGACCTCAATGGCAACATCCGCAAGGTGATGCTTGCGCCCAATGGTTACACCCTTGCAGCGGCCTACCCAGATCATTCCCACGCGTTTTTGGAGCAGGCCTTCATGGGAAATCCAAGGATGCGCATCTGTCGATTGGATAGCAATATGGCCCCGGTCTGGGGAATGGAGTTTGACCTGAACAATCCCTTTGGTCAGGACGATTCGATCGTCAGTGGCCAAGACGCCGTCGTGCAACCTGGGACCAACAACCTGATGTATGCCTGCAACCTGAGTAGCCTCAACTCCAACAGTGCCAATTGCAATTTTCCAATCGGTACATTTTCTGTGACCAGGGCGGAGATCGGACCTGATGGAACGCTCCGCGACAAAGGCTGGATTTCGATCTTTGCTTGGGCTCAAACGATGCGCAGGTTGTTCAACGGCGCGCATGGGGAACCCTTGCTCGTGGACTTTGATCACTTTTGTGTATTCGGTGCCTTGGGCCCGCGCATGGTGACCTTGCGTCAGTATCCCGACAACTATTATTCACCCGAATGCGACGGCTCCCACGATGACGCCGACTTGCATCGAACGTTTTTTGTCCCACCGTCTGGAACGCTGTTGGCTGTGCCAGCAAGCACGCCGCTTGCGGTCACGGTCTTGCCAGACGTAGCGACTGTGACCGTCGGCACAAGCGCACACCCAGGCACGAGCACTTGCTTCCCACCCTGTGCCCGAATTTACGATGTGGACGTGCAAGCTGGCGGCCAAGTCCAATTTCAAGACAGCATCGCCGGCTGCAACTCGATTCAGTACAACTTTGGGGATGGCATGTTTGGAGCGAACCCCGATCCAGTGCATGCCTACCCGGGGCCCGGCAATTATCCAGTGCAATTGATCGCGACCAATGAATGCGGGAGCGACACCTTAAACTTGGGGACGATCACGCCCTGCCGCACGGCTGCGATGACCACGCCCTCCAACGTCTGCGTCGGGCAGTCCTTTGCCCTCTCCCAAACGAGCACCTTTGTCGCCGACAGCGTCTCGTGGTGGGTCAATGGGTTTCAGCTGGGAACGGGGAATACGCTGAACTATTCCTCCCCAATAGCGACGACCTTGCAGGTGATGCTCATCGCCAAGGATGGCGCATGCACGGATACTGCCTTTCAGGCGATCGCTGTGGCGGCAGTTCCACCGATTCCAGATTTCACATTTGCATCGATCCCCGGCCAGGGGTTTGCGTTCATCAACCAGACCACGCTCGCAAAC
>JANMIM010000540.1:0-2490 GCA_031375795.1 Bacteroidota bacterium | reverse complement strand
CTTTGCGATCACACGCGACTTTTTCCTCCACTACAACAATGGCGGATTGAGCGACCTGCACAACAACGGTGGCAAGGTCGAGGGCTGGGAAAGCGTGGCACAATATCCAGTGCAGCTCCCCAAATTTACGGTGGCTGAAATGCAAGACCTGATCAAGAGCCATCCGGGGAATGTGATGAATGTGGAGCTGATCGAGAAATTGGCGCGGCTCTTCAATTACAACCTCGACGGCACCAAAAAGGAGGAGCCTAAGCAGGAGGCCGCCACGCCGCACGCGCCTGCACCCGCCCCTGCGCCTGTTGAAAAGCGCGGATTTTTCAGTCGCTTATTCTCACGCAAATGATCACAGCCGCCCACCGCGCCCAGCTTTTCCAGGACCCTGAAAAGCACAAGGCATTTGAGCGCGACGGCTATGTCGTGTTGGATTTTTTCCAGCCCGAGGAAATTGCCGAGATGCGCGCCGCTTTTGAGGATTTGCGCCCCGAGGGGCTCAAGGGCTTCTATACCACCACATTCGACAACAGCCCCGAATACCGCACCAAGGTCGATACAGCATTGCGCGCCCAATTTAAGCGGCCCGTCGAGCAGTTTTTCCAGCACTTCAAATACTTCTTTTCCTCCTACATCGTCAAGGCTCCCGATCCCAAGAGTGAGCTCATCTTGCACCAGGATATGACGCTTGTGGATGAGGCCAAATTTGCGGGGATGAATATCTGGGCGCCGCTCGTGGATTTGACGATGGAGAATGGGCCGATTTATGTGTTGCCGGGCAGTCATCGCCTGATCCCGAGCTACCGTGGCTCCTCGCTGCCTGACATCTACGACGGTCTGTCGAAGGAAGTCATTTCCGTGATGACGCCGCTCTTGCTCAGGGCGGGGCAAGCGGTCGCCTTTGACCAAAGCATCCTGCATTATTCACCTGCCAATGCCTCCAACCAGGAGCGCATCGTCGTCAATACCTTCATTTCCAATGAAAATGCCCAGATCCGCATCTGCTGGCACGACAAGGAAAATGCGCCCGACAAGGTCGAGATCTTCGAACAAGAGGACGATTTTTTGATTCATTACACCAATTTCGGGACGGATATTTTCAGTCGGCCGAGCATCGGCAAGAGCTTGGGTTATTTTGACTATACATTCCCCAAACTGACCTTGGCGCAATTGGAAACGCAATATGGCAAGACCGAAGTGGGGCGAAAGCCGCAGCCTTCCAAGACGCTGCCCGCGCCGCCGATCTTCCTGAACCGCGACCACCAAGCGCAATTCGAGACCGAGGGATTTGTACAGATCGACCTGTTGCGGCCAGAGGATATTGCGGAGCTACGGCGGATTTATGCGTACTATTTCCCCGATTCCCCACAGGCTTTTCACTCGAGCAGTTATTTGCCTGACTTTGCACTCAAGAAGGAGATGAGCAATGCAATCCAAGCGGTGATGCAACCACGTCTCGACGCCGTTTTTCACCGCTTCAGTTGCTTTGGTTCGGCATTTTTGACCAAAAATACGGGCGAGCGCAGCACCATGCCGATGCACCAAGACTGGACCATCGTCGACGAGAGGGAATTCATCGCGGTCAATATCTGGACGCCCCTGCAAGACGCCGACGCCCACAATGGCAGCCTGCAAGTGTTGCGCGGCAGCCACCGTTTCCTACCTATATTGCGCTGCCCCACGATCCCGTTTTTCTACGAGGAATTCAAGCCAGAAATCCAAGAAAGCCTCACACAGCTCGACGTGCGTGCGGGGCAGGCAGTGGTGCTGAACCAAGCGCTCATCCACGCAAGCCCGCCCAATATGAGTCGTCAAGTGCGCCTCGCGATCACGACGGGCATCAAGACAGCGGGTGCCCCGATGCGTTTTCACTACGTACCGGAGCCAGGTTGGATCGAAACCTTTGCGATGGAGGAGGATTTTTTGCTCGCCTTCGATGACTTCTACACCGACATCTATTTGCGGCCAAAGTTTGGCACCTCGATGGGTACGACGGCCTTCACGCAAGTGGAGGCATCGCGAGCCTTGATCTTGGAGAAAATCAAATCTGCAACTCCCACAGCCCCTCCTCCTGTGCAGGTCTCCACGCCTGTCGCGGAACCTGTCGGATTTTGGAAGCGGTTGTTTGGTAGGTGATTTTGCGCTTTGAAAGGAAATCGTTATGTTGTAGCCATTAACGTCATCCCTCAATGAATAAGTATCTTGTTGCCTTTGTCCTTGCTAGCCTGTTTGGCCTTTCTTCATTTGCCCAGACTTGCGCCACCGCATTTGCTGCGGGAACTGTCGCATTTTCCGAGACCTGCACACAAACCGGTGCCGATGCTTACACGATCGTCGTGACGGCTACCTCGGACAGCGCCTTGCAAATCCAAGGACTTTGGAGAGAAGTACAGTTGCTGGCTGCGGATGTGGATTGCAATGCACAGACCTTCAGCATTCCACGATTGATCCGAAGCCCTCTATCTCAAATGAACCTGCTATAAGCGTCTGCCGTGGAAT
>JANMIM010000666.1:0-2309 GCA_031375795.1 Bacteroidota bacterium | reverse complement strand
CGCCTGACCGGGCGCAAGGTGAGCGCCGAGTACCTCGACACGCTGCCGCAAAATGTCTATGTCACCATCTACTATGGCGGCGACCTGCCCACGCACTACAAGCAGTTTGAGGACGGCATGCGCACCCTGCTCGACGAGCTGTCGTTGCGGGCCAATGGGCATTTTGATTTCCAATTTGTGGATCCGACCTCTGATCCCGGCATCATGAAGCGGTTCTCAGACAAGCAGCTGTACCCCTTTCGCCTGAGCATGCCTACGAGCTATACCCAGCAGCAGGAGATCAACATATTGCCCTATGCCCTCGTGACCTACCAGCAAAAGGAGGTGATGATGAACCTGATCCACAATTGCACCTACATGACCGAGCAGGGGCAACCTGATTTTTCAGTGTCATGTGCCCTGCAGCGGTTTGAATACAACCTGCTCACGACGATCTACAACATGAGCCGTGAGAAATTCAAGACCGTCGGGCTGTTGGTGGGGCATGGCGAATATCCCAAGGAGCGGATGAGCGACCTGCTGCAAGACATCGACCACTATTACAACATCATCGACGTGGACCTGCGCGGCGGCAAGGCGATCGGGCCATCGATCCTGGACCTGCTGATCGTGAACCAGCCGCAGGTGGCGCTGAGCGACCGCGAGAAATATGAGATCGACCAGTATGTGATGCGCGGCGGCAAGGTCATCTTCTTGATGGACCATGAGATCCTGGACTTCACGATCGGCGAGCAAGCCAGCACGCTCACCGACCTGCGGGCCACCAACCTGGACGATCAATTCATGAAATGGGGCGTGAAGCTCAATTACAACTTGGTCAAGGACGCCAATTGCGGCATGATCACGGCGGGCAGCTACACGGCGGCCTTTGGTAACGAGCAGCGCAAAGCCTACTGGCCCTGGTTTCCGGTGATCCGCAACTTGTCTGACCATCCCAGCACGCGCTACCTCTCGCGCCTGCTCATGCGCTACCCCGCGAGCATCGACACATTTAATGTGAATTCGCCAAACGGCATCGCGATCCAAAAGACCGTGCTGTTCAAGAGCTCGCCGAGGTCTTGGCTCAAGGACGGCCGCCAATTCATCAACATCGACCAGGAACTGCGTGCCAAGCCCGACATGAGCTTTTACACCGCCGGTGGACAGATCATGGGCTTGCTGATGGAAGGCAAGTTTCCGAGCAATTTTGAAAACCGCTCGGCCCCACGTGACAGCATGGCGCCCAACGCCCCCTCGGAGCCTTTCCTGGCTGCGACCAAGGCGGGTGCAAATCCCTCGGTCGTGCTCATTTCAGATGGTGAATTTGCAACGGGTGAGCGTGTAGCTGGCCAAGTGCTGCCATTGCCCGAGGAAAACAAGCAGCTCATGATCAACCTCATCGACATCATGACCGGCCAAGACCTACTCGCAAAGCTCAGGGTGCGCGAATTCAACGACCGCATGCTGGACCGTGAGAAAATCCTGGGCAACGAGACCAAGATTCGCATGGTCAACATTGGCTTGCCTGTCTTGCTGGTGGTCTTGTTTGGGGTGATCAGGGCATTCATCAGGCGCTACAGAAACCAAAGGCTGCAACAAAAATGAAAAAAAAAACCACCCTCCTGCTCGTAGCCTTGTTGGTCGGATTGATCGCAGCCTATTTCGCATTCGTACACCAGTGGAATGGCCCCGACAATGAGTTTCAGATCACAGACGGCAAGCTAGTCGGCAAGATCGAGATCGAAAAAATGGAGCTCAACCAAAGCATGGGCAAGCTCACCCTGGAACTGACCGACAGCGCAGCCTGGCGGGTCAACGGCCAGTATCCCGCCAACATCCTCAAGGTCAATGATTTTCTCAAGACTTTGATGGAAATCAGGGTCGTGCAGCCCGTCGAGAAAAAGGGGCAGGCCACGGCATTGAGCTTGCTCAAGCGCAACCACCTGCACGTGCGCATCTGGGACCGCGAGGGCGAGGAAATGAAGGATTACCTCATCGGCGCCACCAACAGCTCCCAAACCGCCAATATTTTCAAGATGGGCTTCTCAGACAAGTGCTACTTGGTTTCCAAGCCTGCCTTGGAGGGCTATGTGTCCATTTTTTATTCGGTCACGGTCAATGAATGGCGTGAAAAGCTGCTTTGGAACGTGCAAGGCCGCGACCTGGAGGCCATCGATGTCCACTATGCGCCCGACAGCCTTTCACAGAGTTACGCCCTGCACAAATCTGGCTCGACATGGGTGCTTGGAGAGGGCCAAAATGTGGACCCCAACCACGTCGGAGCCTATCTGGAGCTGTTTCAGGGCAAAGTATTCGCAGAAAGCTTTGCA
>JANMIM010000664.1:0-14493 GCA_031375795.1 Bacteroidota bacterium | reverse complement strand
GACCTTGGGTTTGGTGACCTGCATCCCCAGTCGGCCTTGCAGGGTCACATACATGCGCTCGCCAGCATTGAAAATAAATCCCGTCTCGAAGTTCCAGCGCAGAAACGGACTCTTCAAGTTGTAATCGACATAAACGGCATTCACGGGTTGTTCGTTGGTTGTCAATGGAGCTCGATAATACCGGTCGGCAAAAAATCGCTCCTTGAGGATTCCGAAATTCAGACTCGTGCCGATGAAAAAGGAATTGCCCAAAAACAACCTGTACCGGACGCCAAGATAGGGCAGCATGCTGCGCTTCCAGATCATTTTTGCATCGTACAGAAGGTCGGTCTCATAGCCTTTGCCCGGGTTGCTGTTGAGGTAAAAAGGGACCCCGAGTTCAGCTCCAAATCCATGGTGGGCGCTCACCTGCTTGAGGAAATCGAAGCTCGTGACGAACTGTGCGTTTCCGGATGGGGCATGTACATACTGCGCATTGAGGCCATAGTATGTGAATTGCCCAAACGCCACATTCCCAGCCAACGCCATCAATGCCAGTAGGATCACAGTTAACTTTGTTCGATTCATCTCTTGAACGGCATAATTTCTGGCAAGATACAATTTTGCTCATGAGCTGCAAACTGGTAACTTGCCTTTCCAATGAGGCAACCCGGATTCTTGGACGGCCATGTTGGTCGTTTCTCGTGTGGCCCTTGATCTTTTGGACAGGAAAACACAACTGCAATCATGAAAAGCAATCATTGGCTCGCATCGATTTTCTGGATGATTGTGCTGCTGGCAAGCTGCAAGCCTCAGGACGATGAGCCGCCGATCATCAGGCTCAATGGCGATGCCGGCATGGTGATCGGTAGAGGCATGGTGTTCAACGATCCTGGTGTGGTCGCCTTTGACAAAAATGACTTGGATTTAGCTGACCGCGTAGTCGTGTCTGGAAATCTGGATATCCAAAACATCGGAACTTATGAGCGGGTCTACACGGTCACGGATGATGCTGGAAATTCTGCCCAGGTTTCCCGGGGTTTGACGGTGAAGCATCAGTTGGGATCGGTTTTGGGAACCTATCGTTCCTTCACAAGTCTTGGGGCCTGCACAAGTGGGGGGACAGCTACCATCACGGTCTACAATTCACAGACAAATTCATTTCAGATTTCTCCGGCTTTGGGATTTACAGGGGGGAGTACAAGCTGGTTGGTCGCCTCGTTCTACAGTGATACCCAATATCCGATTCGTATCGGCGGCGGGCGTCTTCCTTGCAATTATTCCTTGACCTCCAACTCTGGATTGGGCCAGATTTCCAACGACGGAGATACCATCACCTTCCGTAATTGTATCGTTTTCAACGATTTCACTGGTGCAGGAATTCCGGTGAGCCTCACTTATGCACGACTCTAGCGGCGGACATAACCTATTGAGTGCGTAATATTCCAGGGAGCCGACGGACTCAGCGATTTTCGTTGGCTCTCCTCATTTTTTCTTTTTGCTCGCCTTGGCCTTGGGATTGTATTCCAACGCTAGCTCGACCCAAAATTGCAGGTCGGCCTCGGAATCGTAGGCTTCAGGCTCGGCCTTGAGGAAGCCGGGCATCTCGCGGCCGCCCTGCACCATCGTGTTTGTGCCCGGGCGACCCAGGGCTGCGATGTCGAGCTCGGGGTCTACACGAAACATGATGCCGCCTTGGTAGGTGCCAAAACACATTTTGTCGTCGACCATGAAGCAGTCTCCGCCAAACATGCGCTTCTCCGCCCATTGCACATGGCGCTCCCTGAGCAGGTTGCGCAGTCGATCCAATGTATAGCTGTCGCTGGCCATTTTGATTCTTCTTTGAATGCAATTTAGGAAAATGCGGGCCAATCCGGTCAAATGCTGTTTGATGCCTTGGTGGGCATCGTCGGCATGGCGCAAAATCCTCAAGATTGTCGCCCCGATAGTTTGCCCTAGGTTACCAAATTGTTACATTCGCCTTTGTCTCGGAAACTTGGATAGGATAAAATTGGGTATGAAGAAACTGCTGTACACTCTTTGTTTCGTGCTGGGCGTCTCGTCTGCAATGGCGCAGACCTTTAGCGTCACGCATACAGACACGATCCCCGACAACAACACAACCGTGACGTTTGACGTGATGGTGAGCGGGTTGCCGGCTGTGATCGACACCAATTTTGGCTTGGAGATGGCCTGCCTGAACATGTTGCACACCTACTGTTCCGACATGGAGGTGCAGCTCAGGGCGCCTGATGGCACGACGGTGCTGTTGTTTTCGGGCATCGGCGGCGGCGACGACGACTTCATCAACACTTGCTTGCAAGGCTCGGGAACCTCGATCACGCAAGCCAATGCACCCTTCACGGGTACATTCCAAAGCCAAGGCACGATGGGCAACGTGAACAATGGCCAGAATCCCAACGGCATCTGGCAACTCGTGTGCCGCGACATGGCCGGCGCCGACATTGGAATCCTGACCTTCTGGAGCATCACATTCGGCACCAATCCTGCATTTCCCTTCATATTCTCCTCGAGCGACCTGCCCATCGTGAAGCTCACGACGGTCGGCCCGCCCATCGGGGACGATCCCAAGGTGCCCGTGACCATGCAGATCATCGACAACGGCCCTGGGATGCGCAACTACACCAATCAGACCACCTATGCCTACGAGGGCAGGATCATGGCGGAGTGGCAGGGCTTCAGCGGGCCTGCTTATCCCAAGAAAAATTATGACTTTGAGACGGTGGATGCCTTTGGGGCCGAGCTCGACACGACCCTGCTGGGGCAGCCCTCTGAGCACGATTGGATCTTCAAGGCCGAGTACCTCGACCACTCGCTCATCAAAAACATGGTCACCTATGAGATGGCGCGTCGCATGGGCGCCTGGGCTCCGCGCACGAGCGCTTGTGAGGTGGTTTTGGATGGAGAATACATGGGCTACTATACCCTGACCGAAAAGGTCAAGCGCGATTCCAACCGACTCGACATCGCCAAGCTCTCCCCCAACGATGTCTCGGGTGTGAACCTCACTGGCGGCTACATCATCGAGATGAACATCACTGGCGATCCCGGCAACTGGAATTCGGTGTATCCGCCCATCAACAGCGCGACTTGCGGCCTGCCCGTGGAGTTCAAATTTGTGTACCCCAGGGCCGCGAACATCGTGCCCGTGCAGGCCGCCTACATCCATGCCTACGTCGACTCCTTTGAAAACGTCCTCAACGGCCCCAATTTCGACGACCCAATCAATGGTTACCGCAAGTTTGTGAAGATCGAGACTTTCATGGACTTCCTGATCTGCAACGAATTCAGCGTGAACTACGACAGCTATGGCCGCAGTACCTTTATGTACAAAGACAAGGCTTCAAATGGCGGCAAGCTCAAGGTCGGCCCGCCTTGGGACTATGACCGCGCCTATGATTACAACGTCCCCAGCCTCACCAACGGCTGGGTATGGGAAATCACGCACCAAGGTTGGCCATTTCCGTTTTGGTGGAGCAAGTGGTGGAGCGAGGCCGACTACCGCCACCAGTTGGTGTGCCGCTGGAACGGGTTGCGTGAGTCGACCCTGAGCAATGCCTCCTTCATGGCGCTCATCGACTCGCTGTCGGGGCGCATCTACGAGGCCCAGGAGCGCAATTTTACGGTCTGGAATGATCTGGGCGGACAAACCTACGACGATCAGATCGACTCGCTCAAGTCATTCCTCACACGTCGCCTGGCTTGGATGGATGCCGAGTTTGCATTGGAAAATGTGACTCCGCCGTCGTTTTACCTGCCCACAGACACGGTCGTCTGTGTGGGCACGGTGTACGATGCAGGGTTCAATGGCAGCCAATTCAGCTACAATTGGCAACCTGGCCCCGATACGTCGGTCATCACCCTCACACAATCAGGCACCCAAACCCTGCAGGTCACCGATGCCTTTGGCTGCGTGGCGCACAAGGACATGGATGTGACGATCTCGCAACCCAATTCCGCATTTGCAGCCCAGCAAGTCAACAATGGCCTCACTTGGTCTTTTGTGCCCGCAGACCAGCAGGCGACGAGCTATGCCTGGGACTTTGGCGACGGCGGTACATCGACGCAGACCAATCCGCTTCATACCTTCGCCAGCGGCGGCACCTATATGGTGCAGCTCACGATCTCGGATTCGATTGGATGTGTGGATTCGGTGTTGCAGACCGTGCAAGTTGTGTATGTGGGCACAAGCGACGTCGCGGCATTTGAAGGCGAGATTTACCCCAATCCCTTTGCCGACAAGTTGGAGGTGGCCCTCGCAGCGCCCGCCAAGACCAAGGTGGTCATGGAGTTGCGCAATGAGCTGGGCATCACGATCGCCACCAAGACATACAGTGCCGGCACCCGCCAAATCACGATCCCCACATCACAGCTGCCTGCAGGTGTGTATGTGTTGCGGATGAGCGCGGGCGACCGCGTTGCAGTGCGCAAGGTCGTGAAGCTGTAGGCCTAGGTTTTTGGGAGCAGGTAGAACATGCCAATCGTTAGCCGTAGGGGCAGGGCATGCCCTGCCATAGCTACAATGGTTTAATTTTCAGCTAGTTGCGACGTGAAATCCGAGTGCTAAGCCCTTCCCCACTAAGCTAATATTTTTTGGTGCAGGTAGAACATGCCAATCGTATGCCGTAGGGGCAGGGCATGCCCTGCCATAGATGCAATGGTCTAATTTTCAGCCAGTTGTGATGTGAATCCAAGCCCGATTCCCGCATTTGCCCCTGAAATCCTGTAATTTCCCAGCGTCCCCGAAAACCAATCCCTCCCAAAATCGGGCATAAAAAAAGGGTTGTTCGGCCTACCCAAGGGGCATGGCCAAACAACCCATGAAAACAAATCTTGGGATCAGACGATCCTGATTTCTTTCTTATCAGATGGATCCAAAGCAGCGGACTTCACATCCACGTCGGCATCCACAAAGTAGGCAGACTTCTCATTGTTGGCAAATGCGCCGATGGAGCCGATGGCGCCGAGGGCACCGCCTTTTTCCTTCAAGCGGTCGTTGCTGGACTTGAGCAATTCAAAGGGAACGCTGAAAGCGATTTCCTTGGTTTCGCCAGACTTGATCGGCCATCCGCAAGGGATCTTGACCTCGCCAAGGGTAAACTCCTTGGTTTTCTTGTCTTCGCCGCGACCGGTGGTGTACTCTTCGATCACTTTGACTTCCAACTCGATGATGTCTTGGTCGCTCTTGGAGGTCAGGATGACTTTGCCATGTACCACGCCTTCTTCTTTGGAAACTTGGCCGGGAACTTCGAGCTTGACCTTGACGCCGCCAATGCCCAATTTGTTCTTAATTGTTTGAAAAAATCCCATAATTCAAATATCAATCAATGCCCTACTCATTTGGCTTTTCGGTTTCGCCCCGTTTTTTAGAGTGGGTTCTGGACTCCACTGGGTGATTTTTGTCCCAAAGCACGCAACGTTCAATGCAAATAGTAACCTAGGAGCGGGCAAGTTACCCTGCTTTCCACATCCCATTCACTACCCTTGCATTGCCCAGATTGGCTCTAAAACTGTCCTACGTGCTTGGCTCGTACGCGAATGGTAGATTCTTTGCACTAAGGTGGAAACAAAATTACGATCCAAGACCAACATTCCAAATCGAAAAATGAACGAAGCAACTGAATCAGAGGATTTGTGGATATTATTTTTCACCCGCGCGAACGGGGGTTGCCGTTGCAGGAAGCGGGAAGATCTGCACAGTGCCGAGTACTGCGATGGGATTTCCGAGCAGCGGGCCAATGTTGGCTAGGCGCTGCGCACCGCAATCGCTGCAATAGAGGAATTTTGCACCATTGTCTCGCCATTGAGCCAATTTGGTAGCATCAAGCGTCTGGTTGTCGTCCCAGCTCCAGCCCTTTTTGTGGATGTAATACAGGAAAATATTGTGTGAAACGTCTGGCCCAGCTACGACAAGGGCATCATCGGGCACAGCTTGCCGGAGTTGCTGCCGGTAAGTCACCCAGTCGCGGTTGAATTCTGCATTTTCGGGCCGCCAGCGGGGGTGGATGCGGCGATAGGTCATGTAGGGCACGATCAATAGGAGGCCCACGGCGATGACAGGGGCAATCCGTGGCTTTGCGCGCAGCCATCGAGCCGCACCGATCGCTGCCGGGATGATGAGTAGGACCGTGAGCGGTTGCATGTAGTAGTCGTGATAATAACTGATCATCACGAGTTCATACAGATAATACAACCCAAAGGCCGCCGCAAAGGCGGCCAGCATCCCAGCCCGCATTTTCTTGCTTGCGGTCCATGGTACACGCAGTGCGTGGTAGAAACCGATGGCGGCGAGTGGGAGCGAGGCCACGCTCATGAGCGTGCGTGGAATCATCTCAATCGCGTGGTTGGATAGGATGGAAGTGACCAAGGTGCGGTCGACTCCCGGGGTGAACAGGCCCGTCACGGCACCGACATTCGACCATTTTGGCATCACCCACGCATACCAGGCAGCCGCAGGTAGCACGGAGAGCACGACACAAGCGCCTGCCAGAAACCCCTCTCGCCAAGCACGGCGCGCCACCAGGGCATGCAGGATTCCAGCAAGCGGGAATGCGTAAAACATGATGTAGGGCAGTTTCACCAGTGTCCCACAACCGATCAAGGTCACTGCCCAGAGCATGGGGCGAAGCTTCGACCCTTCGGGCCACCTGAGTGCAAATGCGCTGCCCCAGATGGCGAACGCCAATGCCAAGAGGTCTGGAAGGGGGGTGATGCTATAATAATAGATGACGGGGCTGAAGGCAAACAAATAGCTGCCAATCAAGGCAGTCAGTCGGTCTCGTCCAAGGCCCAGTAGGAAGAAGTGAATTCCCAAGGTGGCCGACAGTCCCACCACCATCGTGAGGATCCGTGCAACCAAGACGCCTCCCCCCACATATTTGCTCACCGCCGCCACCAGCCATTGAAACAGCGGAAACTCCATCCTGAAGATGCCGTCGCCGTTCCCGCGCTCCAAATGCCTCGGATTCCAAATCGCAAAATCCTCCTCGACAAAGCTGTCGATCGTCTGCAAAGTCTGCGTCTGCCGCCACACATGCGGTCCCGTGGGCGGCAGCCCCCAGACTTGCCAATGCATGAGCAAGGATACCAGCGGGATGCCGATCCACAGCAGCCATCGGTCGTAGCGCAGCATTTGGGTGAGGATTTTCTCCAGCATTTCGGCTGCTAAGATAGGCAAATCAAGCTTCTCGGCAGGTGCAATCCCGTGTGCATACATGGCTGGGAGTCGGCGAGCCGGTCATGCCTCGCCACCCGACACGCGACGGTACACGGCCTGCCCGGTCTCGCTCAGGTAGGGGTAGAGCAGCCGGTTCACGTAGTGCAAATATTCGGCCTCCAGACCTTCTTTTTCATGGTCCTCGGCGCGCAATTGCATGAAAAAAAACGTGCGCATGGCTCCACTCAGTTCCATCAGGTAGTGCAAGTCGGCATCTTCCAATTCGGGACGGAGCAGTGCTTGATCACGCAGTTGCACCAATACCGTGCGTATGCCTAGCATGCGGCTCTGGTTGGAGCGGTGGATCGTCGAGGCGAGCGACGGATAGCTGCGCACGATGTCCAGGTAGTCGCGGTAGAGGAAAAGGTAGCGCATCGAGATCTGGAATGTCTGCCGCGGTGCCCTGAGAATCGCCTCCAGTGGAGATTGCGTTCCCATGAACTCCTTGGAAACTGCCGCCAAAGCCCCCGTCATCTCCCAATAGAGAGCCTCGACCAAAAGCTCCTTGTTGGCAAAGTGATAGGTGACATTGCCATAGCTGCGGTTCATGGCCGAGGCCACATCCCGCAGGGTCACGGCCGCCAGACCACGCTCATTGAAGAGCCTGCAAGCCGCATGCTGGATCGCCTCCTTGGTTTTCATGCCCCAAATATAATGAAAAATATTTTTTAGGCCAAATGGACTAAAAGCAAGAAATTCCATATCTTTGGCCCATTGAATGCACAGTTTCTGTTTTTCCAAATGTCGAATTGAAGATGCCTACACCGCCCACGATCTACAAAAGCCCAGCCGTCAAGGCTGAAATCATGGCGCTCTACAACGCCAAACTCAAGGCTTGCAACATTGCTTGCGAGGAGCGATATGTCGACACCTTTGCCGGCTCCACCCACGTGCTCGTGGCTGGCCCTGCCGACAAACCGACCGTGGTTTTGCTCCACGGCATCAATGCTGGCGCCCCGCTCGCGCTGGAGGCGATGCGCGACCTCACCGACCACTACCGCATCTATGCCGTCGACACCGTGGGGCAGACGACCAAAAGCTCCGAGTTCAGGCCATCGGTCAAGGACAACAGCTTTGGACGCTGGTTGTCTGAGACGATGGAGGGCCTGGGACTGGACAAAGCGCCCGTGATCGGGGTTTCCTACGGCGCATTTTTGCTGCAAAGGCTCATCGCCCATGCCCCGCAGCGCGTGCAAAAGGCGATCTTTGTCGTCCCCGGCGGATTTGCGAACGGTGGAGGATGGGACTCGATGAAAAAGCTCTTTTTCCCCTTGCTCAAATTCAACTTCGGCAAAAAGGACGCCCAATTGCTGAAATTCATGGACGCATTTTACAATACCAAGGATCCGCACTCGGTGGCGTTTCAGCGGGCAGTATTGCTGGGCGTGAAGATGGATTACCGCAAGCCGCCGCTGATGCAGGTCGCCGAAGCCGCTGGTTTCCAGTCGCCTGTGTATGCGATGGTGGCCGACAACGACATTTTTTTCCCTGGCGACAAGTCGCTGGCGCGCTGCAAGGAGATTTTTAAGAATTTCAAGGGCTCGTTGGTGCTCACGGCAACCAAGCACATTCCCGACCAGGCAGATTATCCATTGATTGCAAGGCAGTTGGGTCAGTGGTTGCGGGAATGAGGTATGCGAAATCGCCGAGGATCAGAAGCCAAGCGCCTGCAATGTGACCCTGCATTGCTGCTGCAATTGTGGATTTTGGGTTGATTGCTGCAATTGCACAATCGCCGAGTAAGCGGGCAGGTATTTGCGCTGGGCAATGATTTTCAGGATGAAAATCTGCGTGAACGGCAAAGCCACAGGCAGCCTTTGCACCAATTCAGCCTCGTAGGGAAACGCAAGCCCATCCAAGATGAGCGCCACCGTCTGCATCATGCGGTGACGCTCGTCGGCCACGTCGCCCGCATCGTCACGCATCCGCGCGCGGTCATACGCATCCAGGGCCTGCACGAGGACAGCCACATCACTCGGCTGCGTCATCGGTATGATCCGCCCGATCAAGTCCACGGGCACCTCCTCCCAGAAAACCTTGTCCTTGATGGCCCTAAAAGTATCTACAAAGCTCATAGTCAATCACATCTTGCATGGGCGCAGATTGCCGCAAGCCCAAGATGCAAAATTGGGCTGAATCCCTGAAATTCTCCGATATCGTTTGGAGCCGATGGCCACATGCCGTACTTTAGGCTCATGGATTTAGAATTGCAACAAGACGTACTGCATGAAATTCTCCTGGAAGTCAAGATAGGCTTTGCTACGGAGGAGGAAATCGTGGAAATGCTCGAGGAAATGTTTCAAGACGAGGAGGGGATGGATTGGGATTGGGTCCGTGAGCAGGTGCACCTCCAGATGGAAGTGCACCAGAAATTGAGTAAGAAATGGGATCAACCCACTCACTTTCAACGATTGGCATCGGTGTTTGACGATCTCATCTCGGAAAAGTTCATCGCCTTGCACTGTGCGGAGTATGTGACCGAAGACAGCATGGAATTGGTCACATGGACCCGCGAGGAATTGGAGGAGCGTGGCGACCAAGCGGTGGCCTATTGCTTCTACAATGGCGAGGATTTGGACGCGGCCTTGGAGTCTGAAAACCCGAGCTTGAAGATTTGTTTTGGATCACTCGCTGATCCGGCCGGGCATGCTGCGGTCGGCCAGTCGGTGTTCAGGCAGTTGGCACAGGCGGGGTTTGTGCTGGAGTGGAACGGCGATGGCGAGACCCCGATCAAGATCTTGGACCTGGATTGGAAGCACGCGCTCGACGATGAGGACTGGGCGGAGGAGCGGGTTCTGGCCTTGTTTCCGAGATCCGATTCCAACGGTGCGGAAAAGGGAATCGCGAAAAAGCCTTGGTGGAGAACTTGGTAGCGCTTTTTTGCAGGTACAATTTACCATTGGCCCAAACTTTGCTATCTTCAAAACCAAATCGTGGAGTCCAGAACCCACGCAAAAAAACGGGGCCGCTCACGCGGTTGGTACCAATCTGATTGAATCAAAAATGACAGCTTTCAAGAACTTTCGTTGGTTTGCGCCATTTGGTCTCATGCTGATCTTGTTGATGCTGGGCGCATCGGCCCAGGCCCAGGTCAAGGATTTCAAGGTTAAAAACAACACCAACACCGCCGAGCGCACGATCATGATCGACCTGCTGCGCAACAAAATGAAGGCCGAGTACAACATGGAATTCAAATACGTCGTGAACCATTTTAAGGTCAGCGGGAATTTTGCGTGGTTCAAAGGCGATGCCCAGCGCAAGGACGGCAAGGAAATCGTCGTGAATGAAGATGGCGAGTACGATTGCTGCCACGTGGAGTGCCTCTTCAAGAAAGTCAACAACAAGTGGACGATCTTGGAGTATGGTGCCTTCTCGACCGACCTGTGGTACGAGGGCATCGGCGAGCGCCTCGGCGCACCGGCAGCGATCTTTTGATCCTCGTCTTGTTCTTGATGCTCAGAGGTTTCATGCCGTGCGCGGCCGTTCGCATTTCGGGAGGGTGGAGATCAGCAGTCGATCAACAAAATCTCCATGTCAGCAATTCATTGCTTGGTGTAAACGATCGTGCAAAATGACCGAGCGTTTGTAAGCTGGCTCACCATTTCCACATCGAGCGTTATTCTATTGCCATCCGCGGAGACCGTCCCATTGGCGCCACGCAAGGAATGGCTGCAAGCATATCCCCCGTAGTTTGAAAACGTCAGGCTTCCATCGGCCCCCAGCTGAAGTCGTATCCAATCATTGTTGGGTCCGATCCAGCGGGTGATCGAAATCGTATTGGCATACACCGTTGAGGCTTCCAGCAGGGCGGATGCAGAGGCCGGACAAAATTGACAGTTGTTGCTGGACTTGTATGTGCCCGCCAGTGATGCAGCCGAATGCACCACGGTCACCTGCCGCACAATTTGCGCCGAATTTCCGGCCTTGTCAGTAGCAGTGTAAGTGATTTGGTATTGGCCCGCCACGTTGCTATTGACGTTGCTTTCCTTCACGACGGTTTCGCTGACGTCATAGTCCCGATCGTCAAAGGCGATGACCCCGGGATCGAGGAAGCCTGATCCTCGCGTAACGGTCAGTACATCAGGCCCCTGAAGCCGCAATACGGGGGCCTCGTTGTCTGCTCTTTTGCATGAATAAACCGCAGTGCTCAAGGCAAGCAACAACAGGATGGAATGGAAAATATTGAAGTTGGATGTTTTCATCTGGATTTTTCTCAGAAGGAATAATTGTAAGCCAATGGTTGGATGGACATCGGTCGGCGGGTCATCATTGCACCACGATTTTCCTGCGCAGCAATTGGCCGCGCGTCATTTCAACCTCCACCAAATAGAAACCGGCCGCGAGGTGCAACGGCGTCAAGGAAATTTCTCCCAAATTTCCATGCCCCGATTGTTCCAGCAACAGTTGCCCGCAGCCGTTGTAGATACGTATTTTGTGGATCGGGGCAGCGGCTTCGATCCTCATTTCACCGGATGCAGCCACGGGATTTGGCGCAATCTTGAACCAGTTTTCCCTAAGCTCCGGTTGCCCCACAGCGCCCTCGATCATGACGGTTTTGTCGCAATAGGAATTCGCAATCAGGTTGTCGAGAAAGAGCCGCACGACGTAATCCCCACCTTGTAGATAGGCCTTGAAGACATTGTTTCCATTGACGACCACGCCATCGCCCGGGCCGTAGCGATGGGCCTGACCTCCAATGGAATTGCAGGTGAAGTAGACGAGTTTCTTGGGATTGGGACTTGGCACCCAAGTGAGGTTCTCGCAATGTGCCGTGGTATAACTACCCAGGATCCACTTTTTGCTTTGGCTGTCATAACCCAGGTGTTGTATCCCGTTGTTGTCCCGGAAATAGATCGTCCCTGAGTTGAGCCCGATTTGTGTCTGGGTCGAATTGGTGGCAAATGTGGAATCCACCCAGATACCCAGGTCAATGTCGTAGGCCTCGGCATGCACGGCATCCTGCTCATCGGTCCAGGCAATCACGCCATCGCCGACTTCCAAATACCCGACGATGGCCGTGGATGACCGCTCGACCCAAGTATGCAATTTGCGGTCGTAGATCGCAGCTGTCCAACCGGTGAAGGAACCCAGGCCGGCAGCCATGTCGCCGTCGAGCACAACCCTGTTGGTGGCCGCCGTCAATGCCTTCCTTTGCCAGTCGCCGAGTACGGGGTCATAGACAGCGCAGGTCGCTGCATATTGTACGGTCCAAGCCACTGTATTGCTGGACCTGGAAATCGTATTGCTTGCGGTGGCCAGATTTCCGATTTTCCATTGCGTCAATGTCGGATCGTACATCGCAGCTCCCGTGACCCCGCTGCCCGATCGCCAAGTCACCATGCCATTGGAATTTTCATAGCTGATGCCCGTGTTGCTGTTGAGCGTGACGATTTTCCAGTTGGAAACCGTCACGTCATACACGATCGCCGTGAGCGCGCCGTTGGTGTATTTCCACGCAAGCACGCCGTCGGCGGTCTTGAAGTTGGCGACGTTCGCAAAGGAGCCTGTCTTGACAGTATTGGTAAGGTAGTCCAGCGTCGAATAATTCAAGGTCGATCCAGACAAACCCGCAGTGATGATGGGCGCAAATCCCGAGATCTGCAGCTGTGCAAAGGATAGCTTGCAAGCCGACAGCATGGCGATGCAGATCAGTAGTTTGAATCGGGAGATCATGTTGCAAAACGGTTATTTTCTTCTCGAATCTAAGGAGATTCGACGAGTTGGCCAAAAGGTTGGTTTGTCGGATTGAGGATGGCGAGCGGTGGGCTCGGGCGGCTATCGATCAGTTTCTTTGCATTCTGGGCCGGAGGCCTGAGCAGGATAGCCCTGCGGCCGGGAGGACGCGGGCCGCGCAATTGCACGATCGCTGCTCGCACGGGTCGGGCCCATTTGCGCCGAATCCCAACATTCCTTACCTTCACTTCATGGGAACGCAAGCATTTATCGCCTACTCGATCGCCCAGACCGATGCGCACATGGTCTATGAGCTCGGGGAACTCATGGAGCAACAAGGTTACACGGCCGTGTACAACCAAGACCACTACAATGCGCAGTACATGTATGACCAGATCGCGGTCTCGGGCATGTTTCTGGGACTGCTTACCAGCGGTGGCAAGACCCCGCTCGTGCTGCAACTGTGGCAATATGCCCGCAGCCAAGGCATCCCCTCGGTGATCTTGCGGGAGGAAGGCGTTCATGTGCCCTCCAACTTTACCCGCGATCCCAACTTCATCACCTTCAGGCGGTTCATGCCCGAGAACCCCATCAAATTCATCGAAATTTGGATGTCGAGGTTCTAAGGCGACATGCCTTGGGAATAGCAGCCGCGCGAATTGCACAGGAGAATGGGCCTTTCAGGTCTTTTGTCTATCTTTGCGGCCTAGAATAGGAAAAATGGGAAATCAGAAGCTGAGCATCGTCGTGCCCGTGTACAATGAAGAACGCACGATCACCAATATTCTCGACAAGATCAACGAGGTGGTCCTGATCCAAGGCATCACCAAGGAGATCATTTGTGTCAATGACTGCTCGCGCGACAAATCGATGGACATCATCAACGCCTACATCGCAGCGCATCCCGACCGCGAGATACAGCTCTACAGCCACGAGGTGAACCAAGGCAAGGGGGCTGCCCTGCACACAGGCATCGCCAAGGCCACCGGGGATTGGGTGGTCGTGCAGGATGCCGACCTGGAATACGATCCGCATGAGTGGAACCTGCTGCTCAAGCCGATCCTCGACGGCTTTGCAGACGTGGTTTTTGGCTCCCGCTTCATGGGCGGCAACCCGCACCGCATCCTCTTCTACTGGCACAGCATCGGCAACAAGTGGCTCACCAATGCCAGCAACATGTTCACCAATCTGAACCTCACAGACATGGAGACCTGTTACAAGCTCTTTCGCCGTGAGATCATCCAAGGCCTGAAACTCAAGGAGAAGCGTTTTGGCTTCGAGCCCGAGGTCACCGCCAAGGTGAGCCGCGTGAAGGGCATCCGCATCTACGAGGTGGGCATCAGCTATTATGGACGCACCTACGAGGAAGGCAAGAAAATCGGCTGGAAAGACGCATTCCGTGCGCTGTACTGCATCTTGAAATACAACGTCTGGTCACGCAAGTGAGCCGTCGGGCTCCTGCGATCGGTTCGTCGGCCCTCCCCAAAATTTTGTTTGGGGGCCGACGAAAGATGTTGGCTGCGAAACAACGATTCGGCGGCGCCGAATCCTGAATCCGGAAAAAGCCCGTTCGTCGGCCCCCAGCGTTGTTCTGGGGAGGGCCG
>JANMIM010000660.1:0-2108 GCA_031375795.1 Bacteroidota bacterium | reverse complement strand
CAACGTCGGTCAGTTTGTCGCCATGGAGATCGTGGTCATCTTGCTCCTGGCTGCGGTCGAAAAGTTGATCTTGAGCGTCGAAAACGTTTACGATGTCTTGACGGCCTTGGAGAAAATCGGCAGTGTCACAGACCTGCCCTTGGAGTCTGAACTCGGCGTAGACGTGCCTACCGTCACACGCCAAACGGGGTTCACACTGAGTCTCCAGAATGTAAAACTACAATTCCCCGACCAACGCTATGCCGTCTTGGACCGCATCAACATCGAGTTCAAGGCAGGTAGCCGCACCAACATCGTCACCACCGACGACAGCTTTGTCGCGCACTTTTTCAGGCTACTCACGGGTTTTTACCACGGCTATGACGGCAGTATCACATTCAACGGCCTCCCGTTGCAAAACATTCAATTGGAGGATTTGAGGCACAAGATCGGTGGCTACTCCACCTTGCAAGAGATCTTTGAAGGCACGCTTCTGGAAAATATCACGGTGGGCATCCAAGACATCAGCGTGGACCGCGTGCTGGCCTTGATCCATGCAGTAGGACTGGATGAATTCATCAGGGAGGAGCGCCTGGGACTCGAAAGCCAATTGCAGTCCGGGGTCAACGGGCTTCCGGAAATCGTGCGGCGCAAAATCATCCTGGCGCGCTCCATGGCGACGCACCCTGCCTTGCTCCTGCTCAACCAGCCATTTGAGGGCCTGCACGAAAGTGAGAAAACATCTGTGATCGCCTACCTCGACACCCACATGAAGGGAAGCACCGTGATCTTGGCCACCTTTCGTGAGGAGGATTGCACATTTGGCGATCAGACTTATTATGTCCACGACCATTCGATCCAAAAAACCGCCCCCAAAACCGCATAATCGTCATGCTCAACATTTCGTCTGAGAAAATTTCGCACCGCATCCAGCTGCTTTCGATCAAGTCGATTCGCCGCGTCACGCCCTTGCGCCGTGGCAGACAGTTTGCCTTGCTCGGCATGGGACTGGTAGCCATGGTGGTCGGGATCATGTTTGTGCCATGGACGCAGACCATTGACAGCAAAGGATCCATCACGACGCTGAGGCCCGAGCACAGGCCCCAGACGATCCACAGCACCATCGCTGGGCGCATCGAGCATTGGTACGTGCAAGAGGGCGACTCGGTCGAGGCTGGAGATACGATTTTGCACCTCTCAGAGATCAAGGACGACTACTGGGATCCGCAATTGCTGATGCGCACGCAGGCCCAGATCAATGCGAAGTCGTCGTCGGTGACGAGCTACGAAGGCAAGGCCGGCGCACTCAACCGCCAGGTGAGCGCCCTCATGGAAAGCCGGCAGATCAAATTGCAGCAGGCCACCAACAAGATCAGGCAGTCCAACCTCAAGATTGCCAGCGACTCGATCAGTTTTGAAGCGGCCAAAACCAATCTCGACATCGCCGAGAAGCAGTATGAGCGCATGGTGCAGCTCTACAAGTCGGGCCTCAAGTCACTCACAGACCTGGAATCCCGACAGCTCAAGTTGCAGGAGACCCAGGCAAAGGCCATCGCCGATGAGAACAAATTGCTCACGAGCCGCAATGAATTGCTCAACGCGATTGCCGACCTCAGAGGCATCGAGAATGAATATGCCGACAAGATCGCCAAGGCGCAAAGCGATCGGTTTGAAGCCAATTCTGGCCAGTTTGAGGCGGAGGCCAATGTCATGAAGCTCGAAAACCAATACAGCAACTATGAGCGCCGCAGGAACCTCTATTATGTGACCTCGCCCCAAAAGGGATACATCGCCCGTGTCTTGCGCCAGGGACTTGGGGAAACCATCAAGGAAGGTGAAGAGCTCGTGAGCATCATGCCCTCCCAATCTGACTTCACCGTCGAGCTGTACGTGCAGCCACGCGACCTGCCACTCGTACACAAGGGCGACAATGTGAGGCTCATATTTGATGGATGGCCCGCCTTGGTGTTTTCGGGTTGGCCGGGTGCATCGACAGGCACGTTTGCGGGCGAGGTGTTTGCGATCGACAAATTCATCAGCCCCAACGGGAGCTACCGCATGCTGGTCGTGCCAAGCGACCCGCTTGTGCCATGGCCCACCGCCCTCCAATTTGGATCGGGTGCCAAGGG
>JANMIM010000471.1:0-2550 GCA_031375795.1 Bacteroidota bacterium | reverse complement strand
GGTTCCCTTCAAGGGACGAGAATACATGACCGGCCACTACACGCCCGTCAAAGCTGGCATCATGGGCTTTCGCGCGGTTCCCAACGGGCATCCCGACGAGGCCGCGCTCGATGTCGCCAACTACCTGCTCTCCAACTCCGGCCAAACGGGTTTGCTCGACAAACTGCAGCTCGATCACAAGGTGCTCGCCGCCATCATGATGCCGCTCGCCTACAACGACCACGGTGGCAGCATCCTCATCGTGATCCCCAAGCTCATCGGCCAAAGCATGGAGTCAGCTGAGGGATTGATCCTGAGCGAATTGGGGAAATTGCGGGAGGGACAGTTTTTGGAAGCAAGCTTTGAGGCCGCCAAACTCAAGCTGGGCCTCGATTTCGTGCGGTCGCTGGAATCCAACAACAATCGGGGATTGTTCATGGCCAATGCATTCGTGCAAGGACGATCCTGGAACGAGTTTGTCGGATATCCGCAAAAAATTGCAGCGGTCACCAAGGCCCAAGTGATGGATGTGGCCCAGAAATATTATGGCTCCAACTACCTGATGTTTGAATCCAAAATGGGCTTTCCCAAGAAGGAAAAATTGGAAAAACCTGGATTCGTCGCCCCCAAGCCCGCCAAGGATGCACAAAGTGAATATGCCAAGCATTTCTACCAACTCCACGAGGAACGGCCACGCGCCCATTTTGTGGACTTCACCAAGGATGTCACGACCCTGAGCCTCGCGCCGCACACTTGGCTGCACCACACCAAAAACCCCCTGAATGAGATCTGTGACTACACGATTTCCTTTGGCGTGGGCACGGAAGTCGATCCGTTGCTGGATATGGTCGCTGCCTACATGGGCATGGTAGGCACACAATCGATGGGCACCGACAGCCTCAAGCGCCGATTTGAGATGATCGGTTGCGAGTACTATGTACAGGCCTCGCCAAACGCGTTTGAAATCCATTGCTCCGGCCCCGAGGGGCACATGGTGGAGAGCCTCGCGCTGCTTGCACAGCTGTGCTGGAAGCCGGCGATCGACGACACCAAGATTGAATTGCTGTATGACAATGCAAAATCGGACCGTAAGTTTGAGGCGCGCAGCGTGCAGGACATCGGAGCCGCTGCGATGCAATATGCGCTGTATGGAAAATTGGCCCCCAAGGTGAGGCGCCCTACGCTCAAAACCATCAAGGCGCTGAAAGCAACGCAATTGGTCGCTGCATTTGCCAAGGCGGCGAGTTATGGCATCGACGTGCACTACAGCGGGTACAAGGAACCCAAATGGGTGGCAGAAGCCCTGAACACCAAGTTTTTTGAGGGTCATTTCCCCTCGCAGCCCGCAGAGTTTGTCGAGGAGCCCGCCCAGGATTATGCCGAGCCGACGGTCGTGTTGCTCGAGCGAGGCGACGCCATTCAGACGCAATTGTTTTTCTTCAAGCAGAGCGTCACCTATGACCGCGAGACCGCTTGGCTCGCCGATTGTTTCAATGAATATTTTGGTGGCAGCATGGCCGGCTTGGTCTTTCAGGAAGTGCGCGAATTTCGCTCGCTCGCCTACACTGCGCGTGCACAGTTGCGTGCGCCTGAGCTGCCCGATGGCCACTTGATGTTGCGGGGCTACATCGGCTGCCAGGCAGACAAGACGATCGAGGCCATGGAGGTGATGCAGGCGCTCGTGCAGACGATGCCTGAGAAGTCCGAGCGCCTCGAATCCATTCGTCACTCGGTGGAGCAAAGTGCGTTCATGGCGCGGCCGGGTTTCAGGGAAATGAGCGATTTGGTGAGCAATTGGCGACGCATGGGATATGAAAAAGACCCCAATAGCACCAAGGTCGACAAGTATCATGGACTTACATGGCCGCAATTGATGGACTTCTATGGCACCGCCATCCAGCACCATGCTGCGCCCATCGTCTGGGTGCTCACGGGCGACCCCAAGCGCATCGATGCCGACGCGCTCGCCAAGTTTGGGAAGGTGCTGCGCATCAAGGAAAGCGATGTGATGACCAAGTGAGCGGCAATGCCTACTCTTCAGTCATGCACCCAAAAGCCGGACTCGCCAAATTGCGAACCCGTCCACCATTTGGAATTGAAGTACTTGAGGTTGGTGCGGCCCGCCTGTGACATGAGTGGTTGGATGACTTTTCCATTGTTGCGCTGAGCCTTGCGGGTGCCATTTTCGGGCACGACGGCGACAATGTGGCCTGGTCGGCTGAGATCGTGTCGTTTGCCGGTGATGATGCCGATCTTGCCGGCATTGGCGGCGTTTTGGATCGCGTCGAGGTCAGTCACCTTGGTCCAACCATAATATTTCACGCCGATGGTCTTGAGCCAATCGTGCAATGAATTGGCGTTGTACTCCGTGATCGTGCCATCCACGGTGCTCGTGGGGTAGAGCAACTGGCATTCGTTTTTCTTTTCGATCTTCGTCCATTGGTCCTTTTCCCACCAAACGCGCGGGATAAACACGCCGTTCAGGTAGCAATAATCGTAGGCGTAAATATTGCAGTAGGTGGACGAAGAAGTTGGGCCATAGCGCTTGGACACCTCGACGTTCAAGAATTC
>JANMIM010000653.1:0-8439 GCA_031375795.1 Bacteroidota bacterium | reverse complement strand
CTCAGTTTTGGATGATAATAGGTGAATTGCGACAGGTTTACGAAGCTAAAGTATTGATTTTCAGCTAAATGACGCATGGGCAGGGCATGCCCTGCCACTACTGCATTACACGCCCTGCCCATACCACGTTCCCTCACCAGCAACATTGTGCATCGCCCAAGGCATCCCCCTCCCCTACACCACGGTTGCATTGTCATTTGCAAACCGCTCGGCTGTTTTTTTGGCTTTGCGGTCGCGGCTGATGCGGTAGCACCACTGCGGGTGGGCGCCGCGCCGGTTTTCGCGGTACATGAGGTGCGAGGGGCTCTTGTGTGAAAAGCTGATTTTGTCACCGTCAAACAGGGCCACGCGCTCGTTGGGGGCGACGGGGTCGCCGTTGATTTCAGTGAAGATCTCGGGGATCAGGTACACGACCTCGTTGCGAATCACCAGGTTGGCAAATGTCTGGGTGGCATTTCCTGGCGCATTGTGCGACAGGGTATGCCTCACTTTCATACGGATCGTGGCGGTCGGGCCGCGCCCGATGGTCACCTCCTCGTTTTTGCGCATGAGGTCGGTGATGTGGATCTTGTCGTATTTCTTGCGCAGCGTCCAGATCTCCATTTCCGAGGACTCCATCGCGGGTGACCCATGGGAGAGCACCAAGGCCATGAGCGCGCCAAATACAATGAAGGCAAAGAGCTTGGGGCCTTCGTAGCCTTTGGTATGGTAGATGATCATGGGCAAATAGTAGACATGGAAGGCAACAAAGCCAGCGACCAGTCCGGCAGACAAGCCCCTCACCTTGCGCGTACCTGAATTCACCGTGAGCACCCAACCCAGCACGACGCCCAGCAGCAACATCGCCAGGAGGCCGGGAATGTAGACATTGGCGTCAAACACAAATCCTTGCAAGTAGCCAAAGAATGCGAACACCAAGATGCCCAAGAGTCCGCCGACGAACCCGCGCAACATGGACCGCAAGATACCCTTGACCAAGTTCAAGCCGCTGAAGTTTCCCCGTGCCTGCGAGATCTCTGCCGACATCGCGATCAGAAACACAATGAGGGCGCTCATGATGCCACCCAAGACCATTTGCTCAAAAAACGGGTTCAAAAAGGCCTCGCGGGCATAGCGCACACTCTCCTCCATGGGTGCGTCGGTGCCATGCAATCCCCACCGTTCCTGTACCCAGGCCGAACCCGCCAAGCGGTTCATGTTGAGGTTCCAATAGGTCTTCTTGTTGTTTTCAAACCATGCCCACAATCCCCAGCCGGCAAATGCACCGATGGAGGCCATGAGCACCCAAAACAGCTGCTTGAACACGCCGATCTGCGCAAAAAAGTCGCTGCTGCCACCGGGCCCATGTCCCGATTCACATTTGCTGGGATAATAAATGCAGCGGTTCTTGCGCTTGCGGTTGCTGCCTTCCTTGCCTTCCTTGCCCCCCTTGCGGCCTTCAAATTGCCAGGTTTCCATGGACGTCATGTGCTCGCAGCGCACGACGACCTCGTCCTCGTCTCGAAACGGAAACTTCGTGAGCGGGTCGTAGCGACGCGTGCCCTCCTGCTTCACCTGCCAGTAAAATTTCACATACTTGCTGCGAAAATCGGCCCATTGCCTGCGCGGGATGTAGACCGCAAAGATCACAAACATCGCGACGAGCACGCCGCCGCCGACCAAGGCATCCACCTGCCAATTGGATTGCTCGTTCCAGGGATTGTAGAAACCACCGAGCCGGTAGGTCACGGTGTCGCGCAAGGCCCCGAGTCGCGCCTCCAGCTGCATCACGCGGCCTGCGTGTGGGTGCACATTGCTCTTGACCATGATGATGTGCGTGCTGGGCCACTTCTTGAATTCATTCACCGTGGTCTTGAGGGATGTGCAGCGCACACCCATCGAGAGCGAGTCGGCGCGGTTGCGTGTGGCGCGCATGAGCGGCAACACATTTTCGGGCTGCGGTTTGCGGCCAAAAAGCACCGGGAAGATCGTGTAGCTGTCGTCGAGTCCCCTGATCTTTTCCTTCAATTTGTCGATCGAGTAGACCTCCTGCCCTTTTTTCTTGCGGTTGCTTTGGTCGTCCTCGCCATCGCCCACGACGATCAGCAGCTTGTTGCCCTCGGCGTCAGACATGCGGTCGAGGGCATTGGCCACGTTTTCATAGAGGTAGGTGAACCGTGCATCCTTGGGGCGCTCTGCATTGCGAAAGGAGAATGCCCCGTCAAGGGTGCGCTCTTGGTATTGCTCGTCGAAATTGTAAATCTTCACGGCATAGGGTGCCGAGAGGCTGCGCACGATGGAGTCGACGACGGCCTTGGCGGAGTCCATGTGGATCCCGCCGTCTTCCCACATGGAAGAGCTGATGTCCATGAGCACGGTCACCACATCGTAGCGCTTGCCGATGACCTTTTGCTTGTCCATCTTCACGGGCGTCCCCTTGCTGCCGGGCGGCGTGATTTCAGTGATGAAGAGGCTGTCATCCAAGTATTTGGTGCTCGGCACGGAGTCGCCCGACATGAACTTCACGTGCACGTCGAGGTAGCCGGGAATGCGGGTATTGGAGACGATGTACTCGATGTGAAAGGTGGAATCTGCAATTGCATTGGGCACCTTTATATCAAACGAGGTCATCTGGGCGGCCCCGACGAGTGGCAGCCACCAAAACAATACCATTAACCTGCGGATCATGTTTCCCATCACACACTTATGCCGTTTCCTGATCTTTCATTTTCACTTTGATCTTGCCGCCGCCTTCCTCACGCACGATTTTGTTGGACGACTCGTAGTAGCCTGCCTCCTCGAGCGCATCCCAATCGAGCCACTCGCCGTCTGCATCCAGGCGGTCCTCGACATTGTTCATCTTACCTGATGTGGTGCGCGTGAAAAAGCAGCACAGCCGCTTGCCGTTCACAATGTCGATCTTGAGGTGCAACTGAAACAACTCGCTGAATTGCTCGTCCTGAAACTGCTGCTCCATCTTGCCCAGGCGCATGGGCCTGCCTTCGGCGACTTGCAGCCAACCGATTTTCACCATGTCGCGGTGGTCCTGGGCGACCTCCCTGAGATCGGCCCACTTGTCGTCGTCTCCGCGCTCCTCGTAGTAATCGAGCGGCTTGCGGTCCACGGCCCTGAAGCGGTCCAGTCGCACCTCATATTGCTCCTTTTCAAAGTCAAATTTGAGGACCGTACCCATCAGGATGCCCTCGATCATGGGCTTTTCAGAGTTCACGTGTGGCCGCTCCTTGAGGTAGGTGGACACATCGCGCACGAAATTCTTGTGCAGCGACAGCTCGCTGATGGCGGTCTCTTTCCAGAACCGCTCGAGTTCGGGGCGAGGCTTGCGCTTCACCCGCGGGTCTGAGCCGCCCCGCTCGGCGAGCAGTTTTTCCAGTTCCTCGTCTTTGCGGTTCTTCTCACGGCGGTAGAAGAGGAATGCAATCAGGAATAACGCCAGCACGCCGATGGCGATGTACCACACGATCGGGGGAATCGGTGGCGGCGGCACTAGGTGCACCGTGCCCGACCCCGTCTTCTTGAGCTGCTCGGCATCGACCAGGAAGAGCCTGAAATCGCCTTCCTCGCCGAGGACATAGGAGCGGGCCATCTTTTCCTTTTGGAGCACCGTGTCCCCAAAAATGGCGAAGGAACCCTCGATGTCAAAATAATCGCCGCCACTCTGCCGCTGCAAATAGACGCGGTAGGGGCCGTGTCCACCCTTGACCTTGATTTCCACCTTGTCTTCGGCGACCTCTTGGTAGGTGAAGGTGATGTAGTCCTTGACGGAATTGAGGGCGATCGTGGCCTTGTTTTCAGGTGCAACTTTGTGGGTTGCCGTCACCGCATAATCGGTATTGTCCTTGGGAGGCCGCACAAACAGCTTGCCATCACGCCATTGCGGATGCAACTGATCCTCCCCTATCGCCGTCCCAAAATGCGAATACGATAGATTCACTTCTTCCTTGGTGGGCACAGCACGGGTAAATGCGGCATAGCGCACATCGATGCGATAGGTCGTGGAGTCGATCAATTCCTTGGTCATCTTGAGCGCGAGCTTGGCTCTGGCGTTGCGTGCACTGGGCACCGTGGGATTCTCCCGAATAAGCTCCAACAAAGCATCGACATCCTCATTTTCAATGGCGATGCGCACGGCGTCGTCGATCGGACCATTGTCGACGACTTGCACTTTCACAATTGGAGTTTTGGGTCCCGTGTCGATGGGGACAGAGACGACTACGGGTGTTTCAACGGGGATATCCTTGCCTTCCAGGCCAGTCACGGTAAAGTCAAAAGGAAACTGGAAAGGTTTTTCCTCGGTGGTCTTGGGGGTCACGGCCTTCACACCCACCGTGAATCGGTAATTGCTGTTTCGGTCTACCTTGAAAATCGTCGGAGGCGGCAAGGAGTCACCTTTTATATACTCCACGTTGGGGGCAGTGATGTAGCGCTTCCTGAGGTTGACATCGCCGCCTTTTTTCTTCTTCTCGATGTAGATCTGCGGACTCATGTCCACCCATACATTTCGCACGATCACCTTGTAGTCGCTCGACCCGTCAAACTCCTTGCCAGCGGGTGACCAGTCGATGGAGGTGATCTTGAACTTGATGTAGCCTGCGTTGAGTCCGGTGAATTGAATGGGATCCACCTTGAGCACGCCAGCCTCTTCGATGGCCAAGATGGGCTGTCCTGGGCTCGTGGGCTCGGTCATGGAGTAGGCTGCAAATGTGACCTTGGCGACCACGGGGGTGAGACCTCCATCCCTGCGGTCTTGCAGGTCGATCGTTTTGGTCCAATATTTTTTTTGGGCCCAGGCAGTGCAGGGCTGCAGGACCAAGAAGGCCAGAAAGCCCAAAAGGATGGTGTTGAGTTTTGTGCTAGGCATGTTCCCCTCCGTGCATGATGATGCGTGTTTTTTGTTCTTGTTTGATGTTTGTGCGCCAATTTTCGGGCATGGCACCATGGGCGATGAGCCCGATGCCGGGTTTCACGATCCCCAGCGGCTCCGCATATTCGCGTACCCAACGGGCCACGTTTTCGTCCTCGGGGTAGGGAAATCGCAGTTGGGCATGGTAGATTTCATACTTGAGCATGCCCTCGACGCGCAAGATCAGGTCGTCCAGGGAAAACTGCGAGCCGAAACCCTCGGTGTTTCCACAGATGCGACCGTAGTAGAGGCCCTCCTCGGACTGGATGTTGGGGTGCCAAACCTCTGAGACCATGTAGCAGACCGGTGCCTCTGCTGGAAATCCCGACGGCAGGTGCAACTCCATGATATGTGTCTCGGCAAATACCGGCAGCATGTCTTGGTCCACGCGCACGATGGTGCTGAGCCCGGTAAATGTGATGCGGTAGTCCCTGGGCGGCAGTTGGTTGGGGTGAATGAGCTTGTACTGGATGCCCGGGTGGTTTTGGCACAAGGCCTCCACCAGCAAGTGCTCCCGCGCTAGCCGTTTTTCGAGGGGGTCGAGCTGTCGACCCACTTTCTCATAGTAAGCCGCGAAATCCGGGGAGTCCAGTTGCGCCATTTCCTTACTTACATTCTGTTCTACCAAGGCTGCATGCCCCGTGGTATTGTATCCTTATTGTGGGCGAGGATGCCCGTCCAAAAGCGTCCGACTCAGCCGGGTACATAGATGCGCACCATCTCCAGCTTGGCCTCGTTCAGGATATTCTGCTCTTCGAGCGGCTTGTCCTGATCGATCTCGATGCGCTTGTTTTTTTCCCGCTTGAAGATCTTGTACTCGATCGCCTGGGATTCGCCTCCCAGCGAGCTCGGATCTTCCTTTGGAATGTTGAGCTCCTCCTTCTCCAGCAAGGTGTTGATGATGTCGATCGGCGATGCCGACAGCGGCAACTCGACATCCACATCTGTGCCTATCGAAGGTATCAGAACGTTGACAATGACTATATCATCCATAAGACAACTCTAAATTCAAGAACCCGTTGATTGCCCATTCGAAGCCAAGTGCGCTGGGACGGGAATAGGCTAAAAATAGAGATTTTTTGAACAAGTCCATACGTCGGCAGGAATTTTTAGGGATTTGTTCTCAAAATGGCCCCCAACTCCTCAGCCGCTCCGCCGTCGGCAACCACCATCGGTTACCCAACGCGTGTATGCCCGACCTGAATTCAAATTCACCCAAGTCTGCCGCCAACTGTACATAGCGGCGATCCTCCATTCTCCCGACCTTCAAAACATGGCCCGCAGGCACGCCAAAGGTCCACAATGGCAGGTGGCCCGCAAACTGCCCCTCCACGATCTCCTCGACGATGGCTCCCTTGGGAATGCCCAACTGCTCGTTGGCAACCATTTCCAATCCCTGTGCCAGACGATCAGAAAAATGATGTACTGGCAAAATGAGGCGCTCCCGACGTCCCGAGTAGGCGGCTGCCACCTCGGTCGCCACGCTATGGTCCAAAAGGATGCTCGGCTGCTGCAATTGCAGCTCCTCCCGCAAGTATCTGAACACCTGCTCCAAGGTACTGCGCGTCGAGAGCGGCGCGCTGATGTGGGCCTGCACGGTGTAGTGGCTCTCGCACTCGGCGCGCAAGGGCTTGGATTCGTAGACGGCATCGTGGTTGTAGGCGCCTTCGTGGGAATACAATTTCCCCGCCAGGCTCTGCGCTTGCAGGCCCAGCACCACCTTGAGCGCCTCCTGCACCTGGATCGCCCCGATGATGGAGGCGGCGATGGGTGTCGTGGCCGCGTGACCATCGAGGGCATAGCGCCTGGCCATGTCGGTACAGCCCAAGCGCTGCCTGATCTCCTGCCAACCGGTCTCAGTAAGTCCGCATTCGTAGCAGGAGTGCCTGGGCACGTAGGTCGCCACCTGCCCAGCGAGGTTCAGGATGCCGCCGTCGACCCAGGGTTTGCCCGCCCGCCAGCACCATCGATTGAGGTAGAGCCGCGCCAATCGGTTGTCCACGCAGCCGATCACCACGTCCACGTTGGCGAGGAGGCCCATGGAGAGGTCGGTCACGACATCTCCCAGCAGGGTCAGCAATCGCAGGTCGGGATTGATCTCCAGCAATCTGCGTGCCGCCACCTCTGCCTTGTAACTGCCGCGCTCGGCATCTGATGCGCGAAACAAGATCGAGCGGCTCAGGTTGGAGGACTCGACGCGGTCGAAGTCCATGATGGCGATCTGCTGGACATTGAGCAGTGCGAGGTTCTTGAGCACCTCGTTGCCCAATGCGCCTGCGCCGACCACGAGTACACGGGCGGCTCGCACGCGCGCTTGGTCCCAATCCGGGACTTGGTCATACATGTCGTCTTGCAGGCTCATGCGTCGGTCATCATGTCCAGCAATGAATCCCGACGATGGAAGAAGCGTTGCAGGGCATCTCCCTTGAGTCCGCCGCCGCCAAAGTTTTTTTCCTTGCGGTGATCGACTTGCAGGCCATTTTTCCAATACCGGAAGCAGACGTGTGGGCCGGTCGAGCGGCCCGTGGTACCCACGTAGCCGATCACTTGGCCTTGGCGCACGGCAGCTCCGGGCACGATGCCGTCTGCAAATGCCGACATGTGGAGGTACTGCGTTTGGATGGAATCGGTGTGGAAGAGCTTCACGTAGTTGCCGTTTCCGCCTTTGTTTTCCGCATTGAGCACCGTGCCGTCGCCCACGGCGAGGATGGGCGTGCCCTCGGGGGCGGCGTAGTCGGTGCCCAAGTGCGCCCTGATTTCGCCGGTATGCTTCACGGGATCGACGCGAAATGAGTCATAGGGCGAGGAAATGCGGCTGTATTCCAAGGGGGCCATCAGGAATCCCGACTTCATGGGCCGTCCCTCGTAGTCGTAGTAGCCGCTGCCGAGGGAGTCGCTGTAGGAAAATGCATAGCCGTCTTCGCCATTTTGCCGGTAGCTCACCGCCAACAGGTCACCGACCTCCACGATTTGGCCCTCATACTCGGTTTCCTCATAGAGCATCAAAAAATGGTCTCCCGGCCCGAGGTGAAACAGGTCGACCTTCCACTTGACTGCGGCCTCCAGTTTGCGGGAGAGCAGCAGACCCGAGTGTACCTTGTTGTACATTTCCTCGGCGAGGGTGGTTTTCACGACGATGTTGTGGGCCCGGTTGCGCTGCCTCAGGACCGCCCGGCCCTGCATGAACACAGCGGGTGGCCCTCCCAAGTTCATGAAAATGAAGGAGGTGGGATCGGGCTCATAGACAAAGATGAGTGGCCGCTGCGGGTCTGTGCTGGCATAGAGGACGCGGTAGTTGAATCCGGGACGCAAGGCGGGCATTTCCTTCTTGTCGGCAATCTCCATGAGTTGCAACACCTGCCGATAGTCCACATTGCGGCCCAGCAGCAGGTCCCCGATGTTTTGCCCCACCTCGACGATGCCTGAGTCGCAGACCAAGTCCTGGCCGGCATATCCCCAATCCAGGTGCGGGGTGATACCCAGGCACTTGATCGGTTGGGCCACGACGGGTCGCGCCACCTCCACGATGCAGTTCGCGC
>JANMIM010000440.1:0-5437 GCA_031375795.1 Bacteroidota bacterium | reverse complement strand
ATTCCTGCCAGGATCAATGAGCGTACATTTCCCCGTGGGCAATGATCATCCAGCGAGCACTTCCATCGGAAACCTTCGATCTCGCAGGACCATCTGGCAGAAGATTTTGGGCGGTTTATTGCGGGTTGCGAATACTGCGTTGATGCCGCAAGTAGGCGTCGACCTCGTAGTTGTAAAGCAAATAACAGGCGGTGCCGACGATGGCGAGGCCCGCTGCAGATAGCCAATAGCAAAGCGGATCCACTGCCTCGATGGCGGGGTCCGTAAGGTGCAATCCGCCGAAGAGGAAGCCCAAGGCGCCACAAAAAAGCAAAACCATGAACAGCAGCCACCGGAGTCCCCCGGTTTTGCGCACCACTACAAGCAACAATGCCAGCAAGGCCGTTGCGACCGCCTGCGTGATCACAAATCCCCATGCGTGCCAGTTCACTATCTCCTCGATCAGCAAAAGCACGGCTAAACCCAAGGTTGCCAAACCCAACCGCGTGAAGAGCCGTTTGCCCTTGTCCAGCGTCTCTTGATCGACGATGCTGCCATTCTCCACTTCCATGCCCCAAAATTATCCAAAAAAAGCGATCGCAAGCAGATTTGAATTGGCTTTTCCTGCGATGCCCTGTTGGCATCGCCCTCGGCACCCATCGCGAAGCCACACGACGACCGATAAAACGGCCGATGTGGAACTTCTGAGTGGGTGCCGCACTTTTGATGCCTGAATTTGCAAGGCTGTGGTCGATGCCCCATCTTTGTAGTGAGAGCAAGATCATGGAAGAATACATCGGCCTCGAGATCGAGGAATTTGGGATTTACCTGCAGTATCCGGAGTGGTGGCAGCACCGCGTGGAGGAGGATGGCACGCACCTGTTTTGGGACGAATATGTGGGCAGTTTTCGCATGACGGGCACCCGGCACAAGGCTGCAGGGTTTGACGTGGCCGACTTTTTGGTGAAAATTTTGGCCAATGACAAGACTGCCGGTCGACGAACCATCGGTAAGCGGGAATTTATATGCAGCATGCAGGACAATCCCAAAACCGATGGGGTCACGCGGCTACACCTCTATGTCTGCGGTCATGAGAAAATGGTCTTGACCTGCTCATTTGCCTACGACTTGGCGCTACTGGACGATGAGTTCAGCCGCGAAGGGGTGGAGGCGGCCCTGCAGGAAGTGGAAATATTGCTGGAATTGCTGCGGTTTGGCGAGGAGGAGGATTGACCCGGGCGGCGGAATCCAAAGGTTTTGTCTTGTAGTCCGCCCAATTCACTAATTTTGACCTGAAGCCATCCGGCAGGAGAATCCTTGTGTACCGAATGTACAGGGGACAGACATTGGATCCAGAGACCCGCAAGGGTTTCTTTCTTCCTCTCCGCTTGCACCCGTCTGTAACCTACTGTGCATTGCCAGAGGCCGGGTTTCTCCTGCCGGGTGTAGCATTCGCAAACGGCTGGAAACTCAATTGTTCCAGTTTGGAAGCCACGCGATCAAACCAGCTTGCATCCCCAGCATCCACATATTGGGAAAAGTACTGATGTAATTGAAGCTGTTTCTGGCCTCCAAAAAGGGCTCCAATCGCCAACCCTTGGCCGCATATTGTTTGGAACATTGCAGCACGATGCCTGCGGGGACATTGATCTGATATGCTTGGATGAAGTTGCCAGGTTCCAGTTTCAGGTAGGAACGGCTGCGGTTCAAGACGCCCGTGCCAGCATAGGCGCCGATGGCGCATCTGAAGGGGTGTTTGCTCAGGCTCGACCAAACAGCACGTAGGCTGAAATCGACGGCGAGGTTGGTTTCCGAGATTTTGGCGGTCCATTGCTTCGTGCCATAAAGGCGGTTGTATGAGACGCCATCAAAGTCCCATTCAAAATGTTGCAAGCTCAAAGCCGTCGTGAGGCGAAGCCCGAGGTGCCGTCCTGTCTTGCCGATGTCCAGCGCCAACCCTGCCTGTGTACCGGCATTGATCTCTGGGCGTGAGGTGTATTGCACGGTGGTTAGCTCCGTGCGAATCACACTTTTTGTGTTTCCCATGGCGCGGTGCACGCCACCTGCAGCCAGCACTCCCACGCGCAGGTAGGGCGTATGGATCGCCGAGGTGCGTGAATCTGGAGCGATCTCTTGGGCCGACATGGGGTTCCAATTCAACAACAATACCAAGCCAAGTAGGATGATGTATCTTATGTGCATGGTACGAAGATGGCAAGATCCCTGACAAATCCAATGTCAACTTTTGGTGTTCGATTACACGGTTTCATGCCTCATTTTCCAGCTGCTCGCGGTATCTCTCCGCCAGTTTCTTGGGCGCAACTTCACAAAAAGAGAGTGTGATCAGGTGTTTTAACAAATCCTCCTCGACCCGCTGCAGGTCCACATGCGTCCAGCCATACTTGGCCCAGGCGCTCGCCACGCGGTACACGACCCCGGGATTGTATTCGCAAAAGATCGATTGATCGACCTCCGACAGCCGGATCGTGACATGCTGCTTTGCGGAGTTCATGGTCACAAAGATCTTCTTCTTGACCCTGAAGGAGGTGATCTCAAAATGGGGTAGCTCCTCGGTATCTTCAAAGGAGAGGGCGAGGGCGCGTACGGATTCGAAGGTGACCATGGATGGGATTTTGGGTTTGAATTACGGGAGAATCGTGGCATCGGCCAAATACTTGGTGTTGGGATTCCCGCAATGTTTGATGAAAAGAGGGTTGCTGTACCCAATTCGCCCGATTGAACCTACAGAACCATCTCCAACCATTTTGTGGCCTTTTTCACGCCACATTTTTCCAAGGCCTCCAGCACTTGGACTTCTGACTTGGGCTGGTTCTTGAGAAATTTCACTTGGTTGCGAAATGCGGCAATGACCTAGGAGGGATCATGGTCGATCAGGTCAAGGATGAATTGATCAGGGTGCCTAGGCTCGATGGCGTGTTTTTTCAGGGCACTCTTGGGGAAATCCTTGAGGTTGAAGGTGACGATCTTTTGAACTTTTCCTTGAATCCCAGCTGCCAAGACATGTCGGTCGTTTAGATCTGGCAGATCCAGAGGCAAAATGTGCTCTTCAAAACCAACAATGTTGGCATCAGGAAAGGCACGATTCATCTCTTTGATCGTGCCTTTCAACTGTGCATCTGTGAAGTCTGGCCTTTTCAGAAGGAGATTTCTCTTCCATTCTTCCTACATCAAGTCAGGCCACTTGGGTTGATACAAATCGACGCTGCCCAGATGAAGTAAAAAATCCCGAATCGGCGCTGGAAACAGCACGCAGGCATCCAGTAGGACGCCTTGTTTGCGGGTCTGATCCATCAGTAACCCAAATCAAGGGCTTGGGCTTGCTGGGCTAGACGCAACAAAGCCTTGTCGCGTCGCTGGTCGAGCTTTTCACGGTATTGCACGATGTCTTTCATAAGCACCCGGCGGTGTGTACCCACTTTTTTGAAGGGAATCTCGCCGTTTTCCATGAGCTTCACAATATGGGGGCGTGACATATTGAGCATGTCGGCGGCCTTTTGCGTGCTCAACTCTGAGGCTGCAGGTACAAGCGTGACAGGATCGCTTTCCCCAAAATTGGTAAGCAATCCCTGCAACAAGTCCATCGCTGTTTTGGGAACGGTGATCACCTCGCCGCTTTCTTGCACGATGAGGTGCACGGATGAATGGCCTTTCTCGAAGCTTTCTTTCGCTAGACGTGTAAGTGCTAGCAACGAACTCGATACGGTCATCTGATCTTTGAGAAAGTCGGGGCGACTGAACGTTTTCATCTTTTCTTTCTTGTCTTCAAAGTTAATAAACGAAATAAACGAAACAAAGTTTCCCCCCAAAAAAAACAGCCAGAAAAGGAAATTTCCCCTTCTGGCTTCACAAAACAAGGTTCAATCGCCCTGCTTACTTCATGTTTTTGATGATCTCGTCCCCAAATTCCGAGCATTTGAGCAGGGTCGCGCCCGACATCAAGCGTTCGAAGTCATAGGTGACGCGCTTGGAGCTGATCGCCTTGCCGAGGCCAGAGTGTATCAGGTTTTTGGCTTCGATCCAGCCCATGTATTCGAGCATCATCGCGGCGCTCAGGATCACAGATCCTGGATTCACTTTGTCGAGGCCGGCATACTTGGGAGCAGTACCGTGGGTCGCTTCAAAGATCGCCGCACCATTGACGTAGTTGATGTTGGCGCCGGGTGCGATGCCGATGCCACCGATCTGGGCTGCGAGCGCGTCGCTGATGTAGTCGCCGTTGAGGTTCATGCAGGCGATCACGTCATACTCCGAGGGGCGCAACAGGATCTGTTGCAAGAAGGCATCGGCGATCACGTCTTTGATCACGATCTCGTGGCCGTCTTTGGTCACGACCTTGGTCCACGGACCGCCGTCGATCAAGGTGCCGCCAAAGTCGGTGCGGGCCATCTCGTAGGACCATTCCATGAATGCACCTTCGGTGTATTTCATGATGTTGCCTTTGTGTACGATGGTCACGCTGTTGCGCTTGTGGCGGATCGCGTACTCCATCGCGGCCTTGAAAAGGCGGCGCGTGCCTTCTTTGGAGGCAGGCTTGAGGCCGAGACCCGTCGATTCAGGAAAGCGGATCTTGCCAAACTTCGCGGGGAAATGCTCCTTCAGCAGGGCCAGCATTTTCTTGGCGTCATCTGTGCCTTCCTGAAACTCGATGCCGGCATAGATGTCTTCTGAGTTCTCACGGAAGATCACCATGTTCACCTTCTCAGGCTCCTTGACAGGGCTCGGAGTGCCCGTGAAATATTCCACAGGGCGCAGGCAGACATAGAGGTCGAGTTCTTGGCGCAGGGCCACGTTCAGCGAACGGATGCCGCCGCCGACCGGCGTGGTGAGCGGGCCTTTGATGCCCACCAAATATTCGCGGAATGCGGCCATCGTCTCCTCAGGCAGCCAGCTTCCGGTTTTGTCAAAAGCCTCTTGACCCGCCAAGACCTTCAACCATTCGATTTTGCGCTTGCCGCCGTAGGCGATTTCCACGGCTGCATCCACCACGCGCACAGAGGCTGCCCAGATGTCGGGACCCGTGCCGTCACCTTCGATAAAAGGGACCACAGGGTGATTCGGGACCTGAAGGACGCCGTTGAGGATGCTTATTTTTTCTCCTTGCATAGACTTTGCTTTTTGATTCAACAAGAATGAGGGGCGAATTTACCGCTTTGGGCATCGGGATGGTAGACCTTGCCGCAAATGTGGAAAAGTCCCTAGAATGTGGGTTGCCCGATGACTTCCAGCTAAGAGGGCAGGAGGTAGCACTGCATCAACATCCCTGCCTTGAATTCCTCAACATCGGCCTCCAGGACCACGACGATATCTGCCTCGGCGAAACTTTGAAGCATGTGGCTTTGTTGGCCTTCCAGCAGGTTGATTTGGTTGGCGGCGATGCGACCGGTGAGGAAATGCGTCTTGCCGTCGGGCTTGCGGCGATAGTCGTGCTGCAGGGGCA
>JANMIM010000385.1:0-3856 GCA_031375795.1 Bacteroidota bacterium | reverse complement strand
GCGATTGGTAAAGGGCTGGGCCTGGGCCAAACCCACGCTTAAGAGCAGACACATTGCTCCTAAAAACAATTTGGAGTAAATTTTTAGCATAACGAGCGTCTTTTAGTTGGTAACAATGATTCGAAGATAGGTAGCAACAAGGACAAATCCAATTCAATTGCCAAATGCTGGTCTCAAGGGATCAATGATTATCCGATTCCACACTCAAACGCCTAAATGCATCATTGCTTGACGGCAATGGCGTTGGGGCTGACAGCCACCTCAAACTTCGCATTGGGCACCAACTCGAGCGTGGCCAAGTCGATCAGCGTCACATAACCATTCCTCCCCGCGCATGTAGAGCCGTGATGCGGAGCGGGTCCGGTAGCGAGCTGATTGCGGTTGACCACAACTAGGCATCCGTGGGCCTCGTCGATGGAAATGCCATCGGGTTGAAAGCCTGCATAAATGGTCTTCACGACTTGGTGGGTTTGTGCATCGATGACGATAATGGACCCGCGCTTGGATGCATCGCCAGGATACAGGCTCTCATCCTCCATGCAGGATACAAATACCAGGCCGCGCGCGCTCGAATAGGCCAAATGCCTCGGCAACTCCCCCACCGGCACCACGTCCAACAATTGATCCGTCGCGCCATCCATCACCCTGACCTCCTTGCTGTGCTGGCACACGACAAAATACTTGCTGCCGTCGGGCAAAAACTGTACTTCAGTTGGCCACACCTCTCCTGGAACCACAGGCAGGCTTCCTTGCACCATGTCGATGGTACGCAGGTTTCCCAATTGCCCGCCGCCGTCATAGTCCAGTGCAAAGAGACCACTGCGTCGATTCTGGCACAGGTACAGCGTAGCGCGGCCAGAATGAATGGCGGCCCCGTAAATGTTTTGTGGCAGGGTAAACACGCTGCCCACCACCTGGCCCAGCACCAAGTCCACCACGACGACGTCACGCAAATACTCTGATGCCACAAATCCGAACTTGTTGTCGGGGCTGATGGCCATCGTGTTCCAACCATTTTGCCCGAGTGGAATATCTGCCACCCTTTGGTCGGTGAGGGTGCTGTAGTGCTCGATGTGGGGGCTGAACGTATTAAAAACCACGTACCATGCAGACCGATCGGGCGACACGACAACCGTATGCGGCTCCTCCAGGTGGTCGGGCTCCACGCCCACCGATACGAAACGCATGATCTGCCTGCTTTCGGCGTCAAATACCGCGACCAAGTCACAGCCTTCATTGCTCACATACCACTTGCGGCGATCGGCCTCAGGTGGGAACCGTTCCTTGCCCCTGTCGTTCCTCGCTCCCTCCAGTATCCATTGGCGCAGGTCCTGATACTGCTGCTCGGTGAGCGCAGGGCTGCCGATGGGCATCGTGGGCGAGATCACGGGACCGCGTGCGGTGTCGGTGTTGATCGTAAACAAAAGGTAGCTTTGGTCTGGGGAATAGGGCACCACTGGGCTGCCGCCGCGCGCACCATTGAACATCTCATACCAGTTTTCCAGGCTTAGCCCTGCCGTGGCTTCTGCGCTCTCCGCATTGTGGCAGCCGGTCACCGCGCAATTGCGGCGCATGATCTTGGAGACATAGTCGGGAAACCGATGCGATCCTTCCCAGTCATCGTCGGGTTTGCAGCCACTCCCGAGCAGCACCCCCAACACGATGATCGCTCCAATCGCCTTCCTAGCAGATACGCTGCAAGCAATATTCCCCAGCAGCCAGCCGCTGGTCTTTGGGCGCAATGATGCAAGGGCAAAATCCATGTAGCTCGGCGGCAATGCTATTTCCCAGTTGGTGCAGCATCAAACTTACAAACTTCGCGGGAATATTGCGAGCGGCAAATCGAGGGGGCAGCGCTGCCATCGCATTGCGAGCTGAGGACGCTTTGCCTATTCTGCAGCGGGAGGCGGCGTTTCCGGTCCAGGGCTTTCCTCTTGCAAGGGATCTGCAAAGGGCGGCTCAGGCGACCTATCTTCCTCAATGACTGCATCTTCAGGGTCCGAAACGACCGCCTCCACCACCGTGACCGGTGGCACTTCCGGCTCCGGCACAGGCACGCTCGGTTTTTCCAATGCAATCGTGGGCTTGGGGGTCTCGGGCTGATCCAAGAAGATGTCGCGGTTGATCAGGTCACTCACAAAGACAAACTTGTCGAGGTTGGCATTGCCGGAGCGCATGATGGAGCGCTTGTCTCCCTCCCACTCTTTTTGCCCCTTGTGCAGGAACATGATGTTGTCGCTGATGTTGATCACCGAGTTCATGTCGTGCGACACGACGACGGTGCATGTGTTGAATTCGCCCGTGAGCTCCAGGATCAGCTCGTCGATGACCTTGGACGTGAGCGGGTCGAGGCCAGAGTTGGGCTCGTCGCAAAAGAGGTATTTTGGATTGAGTGAGATGGCCCGGGCGATGCCCACACGCTTCATCATGCCCCCGGAGAGCTCTGCGGGGAAGAGATGGTTGGTATTGGGCATGTTCACGCGGTCCAAGCAAAACTCGACGCGTTTCTTGATTTCCTTGGCGGTGAGCTTGGTGTAGATCTTCAAGGGAAAGCCGACATTTTCCTCGACGGTCATCGAGTCAAAGAGGGCCGAATACTGGAAGAGCATGCCCATGTTTTTGCGCAGATTGCGCACGTCCTTGAACCCGGCCGTGAGGAAATCGTTGCCGTCGTAGAGCACCTTGCCGCCATCGGGCTTCATGAGTCCCACGATGCACTTCATCATCACCGACTTGCCGCTGCCACTGGCCCCGATGATCATGTTTACCTTGCCCTGCTCAAATCGAAAGTTGATGCCTTTCAATACCTGCTTCTCGCCAAAGCCCTTGATGATATCCACGATCTCAATCGCCATCAGATCAAGAGTTTCGCCAAGGTGAAGTCAGCCAATAGGATGACGATGCAGGAATAGACGACAGCGCGGGTGCTGCCTTGGCCGACCTCCAGTGCTCCACCACGCACGAAGTAGCCTTGGTAGGCAGCGATCGAGCTGATGATGAAGCCAAAGACGACGGCTTTGATGAGCATAAAGTTCACGTAGAAGACCTGGAAGTACTCACGCATACCGGCGATGAAATCCACCGAGGCCACTTCGCCCGTCAGGTCACCTGCCAGCAGGCCACCCGTCATCATCAAGAATGCAGACAAGATGATGAGCATGGGAAAGGTGATGAGGCTGGCAATGATCTTGGGGAGGATGAGGTAGCTCGCGGAATTGATGCCCATGACCTCCAGCGCGTCGATCTGCTCGGTCACCCGCATGGTGCCGAGCTGTGAGGCGATGGCCGAGCCCACCTTGCCTGCCAAGACGAGCGAGGTCACGGTAGGCGCAAGCTCCAGCATGGAACTGTTGGCGACCGTGGTGCCGATGAGGCTGTCGGGCAGCAAGGGTGACTCCAGCTGGTAGGCCGTCTGCACGGTCATTACCGCCCCGATGAAGATCGAGATCAGCACGACAATCAAGACGGAACCCACGCCGATGGCATTGCATTCCATCAAAATGAGGTTCCAATACACCGAGAACTTCTCAGGACTTTTGAAAAAGTTCCTGAGCAAGACGAGGTACCTGCCAAAATGGTAGAGAATCTTCATGAACGCTCAAATATAGAGGCTACGCGGCAATATAGAAAGTGTTGACGGCGCATTGGGCGAGCTTATTGTAGAGAATCTTCAAATACGCTCATTATCAAAGGGTATCGGAACGAGGATTGCTGCGGTCCCGCCCCAATGGAAACAAGCTAGGCCGATGGGCCCGCGACCGCCCGCGCACGAACGTGCAGGAGGTAATAGGCCAAGGCGCCAGGTCCCGCGAGCAAATAGAGCGCAAGAAACCACCAGGTTCGCCGCGACCCTTGC
>JANMIM010000643.1:0-2878 GCA_031375795.1 Bacteroidota bacterium | reverse complement strand
CTCGTAGATGTAATCGCCGAGGTGAAAGATCGCATGCAGGTCGTTGCGCCGTGCCAGCGCGCCGTATGCATTGAAGTAACCGGCTTCATAGTTGGAGCAAGAGACCACGCCAAACCGCAAGGAGTCCACGCCGCCGCCTGTGGGCGCGGTATAGGTGCGCCCCACGAGCGAGTAGCGACCCTGGTATTCAAAGCGGTAATAGTACCATGTGCCCGGTTGCAGGCCCGTCACGTCCACCTTGAAGGTATGGTCGAGCGTGTCGTGTGTCAATGCCGTGCCTGAGGCCACGATATTGGTGATGCCGGTGTCGGTCGCCATCGCCCAATTGATGGTGAGGGGGCCCGTGGCCTGTGTGGTGATGCGCGTCCAGATCATGACGCGGTCAGGCATCGGGTCACCCGAGGCCACGCCGTGGTAGAAGGGCGCAAAGCGTGAATCCAGCGTCGTGCGGGCCACGATGTTGCCGGGTTTTTGGGCATGAGCCGTCGAGCCAGCAAGCAAGAGGAGCAGGGCAAATAAGGCAGTGATTCTCATGGTGGAAAAATACAAATGTTTTGTGGGAGAATCGCATCCGGAGAGGCATTTTTCGTTTGGATTTGCTGTAATTTGTTTACATCTTTATGGTGATTTTGGCTGATGACTGTTGCTTTTCGTCGTATCTCGTTTTTGGGGCGACCGAATGGCGATGCGAATGAAGGAGCATCGGTGACCAACGGTGAACTTTGGAAATTTTTTAAGTTGAATTTAGTATGAAAAGAAACCTACTTTTTTTCTGGATGCTCTTGATGGCATCGTTCTCAGCCTCGGCGCAGGTGACCCTGCATTCCGAGAGTTTTGAAACCGATGGCGAGGGCTCGCGGTACACCTCCAACACGTATAGCTTTTGCCCGACGGATCCTGATTATTTCTTTCGCACCAATACCAACCCAGTACTCCCTAGTGGATGCGGGGCGGGTTTCGGCAGTACCCTCATCAACTTGCAAGGCACCTTTTTCTGGGCAGGCGAAGACATCATGTCCAACCAACTTCCCTTCCCAGGCAACCATCCACCCGGGCAGATCACAACCCAAAACATCAACATTGCGAGCTACACCACGCTGACTGTATCGCTCTACCTCGCCACCGCGAGCAACGTCGGCACACGCTGGGAGACGGCCGACTCGATCAATATCCAAGCGAGGATCGATGGCGGCGCCTACCGCACCGTGGGCCGCTTCATGGGGACCGCTCCGGGAGGTGGCCGGCTGCGCATCGACAGCAACCTCGACGGTGCGATCACAGGTGCCGATCCGCTCACGAATTGCGACACGGTTTCTTTCACCAAATACACGTTCAACATCACAGGTACAGGCTCGACCCTCAACGTTCGCCTTGACTTTGACCAATTTGGCGGCACCGAGGAGTCTGCCATCGACCTGATCGAAGTCAAGGGCGTGCTTGCACCCTGTACACCACCGACGATCACCTGCCCGGGCCCGCAGACCTTGGCGCTCAATGCCAGCTGCCAAGCCACCTTGCCCAGCTACACCAGCTTGGCGACGGTTACGGGCCCATGCTCGCCAGTGGTCACCCAGTCACCTGCCATCGGTTCGCTGCAATCTGGTGTGGGTCCGTTGACTGTGAGCCTATTCGCCACCAATACTGCCCTGCAATCCAATACTTGCACATTCACCGTCAACAAGACCGACGGCATCTTGCCTGCGATCACCTGCCCCGCCAACGTGAACACATTTGCCTCGCCTGGCCTTTGTACAGGCATTGCGACCTATACTGCTCCGGTAGGCACCGACAACTGTTCTGGGGCTAGCACGGTGCGCATCGCGGGTTTGGCCAGCGGATCTACGTTTCCTGGTGGGGTGAACTTGGTCACGTACCGTGTGACCGATGGCAGCGGCAATACTGCGACCTGCTCGTTTACCGTGAATATCGTTGACTTGCAGGATCCTACGATCAGCTGTCCCTCGGCGCAGACATTGGCGCTCGACGCCAATTGTCAAGCAGTTTTGCCCAACTACTCAAGCTTGGTCACTACAAGCGACAATTGCCCGGGGCTGGTGGTGGTCAGCCAGAGTCCGAACGTGGGATCAATACAGACGGGTGCTGGCCCGCTCACGGTCAGCATGTTTGCCACCGATGCCGCGCTCAACTCCAATACCTGCACATTCACCGTCACCAGGACCGACGGCATCTTGCCTGCCATCTCGTGCCCGGCTAGCCAGAACGTGAACGTGGCCCCCGGCCTTTGCACGCAGACGGCGACCTATGCGACGCCGGTCGGCACAGACAACTGCACCGGCGCCACGACCCTGCGTACGGCGGGTCTTGCCAGCGGCGCAACTTACCCGCTAGGCGTCACGACCAATGTTTTCCGCGTGACCGACGGCAGCGGCAACACCGCCACTTGCTCGTTCACGATCACCGTGACCGACAACATCCTGCCCGCGATCACCTGCCCACCTACCCAGAACGTGAACGTGGCCCCCGGACTCTGCACGCAGACCGTGACTTACAGTACGCCCGTAGGCACAGACAATTGTTCAGGGGCTACGACCGCACTTACGTTGGGTCTTGCCAGCGGCGTAACCTACCCGCTAGGCGCGACAACCAATGTCTACCGTGTGACAGACGGCAGCGGCAATACATCCACTTGCTCATTCACCATCACGGTGGTCGACAACATCCCGCCGGCAATCACTTGTCCCGCCAACCAAACGGTCACCCCGACGCCCGGGACTTGCACAGTCGTCGTCAATTATTCGACGCCCGTAGGCACCGACAATTGTGGAGGCGCTAGCACCGCGCAAATCGCAGGATTTGCGAGCGGCACCACATTTTCAGGGGGCACCACCACCAATACCTTCCGTGTCACAGATCAGGC
>JANMIM010000321.1:0-1282 GCA_031375795.1 Bacteroidota bacterium | reverse complement strand
GTCAATCCCTGCACCAAGATAGAAAACAGCACGACCACAAACGTCACCGTGACCAATATGCCCTTGAATTCGCTGGGAGGCAGCGAGAGGGCCAAGGCGACCGAAATGCCGCCGCGCAAGCCACCCCAGGTCATGATCTTGATCTGGGAGAGGGGAAGGGTCTTGCGCATGAGAAACACTTGGATCGGCACCCATAGGGAAATGAAACGCGCCAAAAGGAGCATGACCGTCACGACGAGGCCCAGCAAAACATATTCCGTCTGAAAATCCACCACCACGATCTCCAAGCCGATGAGCATGAAGAGGATGGTGTTGAGGAGGTCGTCCAAGACATCCCAAAACTTGTCCAAATAATCGCGGGTGGTGTGGCTCATCGCCTTTTGCTTGCCTTTGTTGCCGGTGATGATGCCGGCGACGACCATCGCGAGCGGTCCCGAAACATGCAGCCAATGGCAGAGGCTGTAGCCGCCCATGACCATGGCAAGCGAGATCAGGATTTCCGTGTGGAAATGGTCGATGCGGCGCATGAGTTGGTAACCAAGGTAGCCGATGGCCGCGCCAGCGAGTAATCCGCCCAGGGCTTCCTGGGCAAACAGGCCCACGACGGCACCAAAGGTGACGTGCCCGGGGCCCATGAGATGGGCATGCAAGATGATCGCGAAGATCACGACGCCGACGCCGTCGTTGAACAGCGACTCGCCGATGATGTTGGTTTGGATGTGCTTGGGCAGCTTGGATTTGCTCAGGATGCCGACGACGGCCACTGGGTCAGTGGGGGAGATGAGCGCCCCGAAGAGCAAGCAATAGGTGAGGGGAATCGCGAGGCCAAAGAGCGGAGCCAATGCAAAGATGCCAAAGCCGACGGCAAAGGTGGAAATCAACGTGCCGACCAAGGCAAATGCCATGATGCTCAAAGCTGCTGCCCGGAGATCGGGCACTTTCACGTGCAGCGATCCCGCAAAAATCAAGAAGCTCAGCAAGATGCCTAGGAGGAATTCGGAGAAATCGATTTGTCCGAGTTGTTCCTTGACCATGAGGGTGAAAGCGGGAGAGGACTTGCCGGTAAAAATCAAGATGATCGACACAAGGGTCCCCATGAGCATCAGCACGACGCCCGAGGGGAGATTGAAGGTGCGCGCATTCACATAAGCTGCCACGGCGGCGAGGGTGATGAGCACAGAGAAGAGGGCAAATAGTTCGGCCATCGGAATTTTCAAGACAAAACAAGGCTTTCAAAGATAGGCAATCCAGAGAGATCAGAGCAGAAGGGATTGGCGGATTC
>JANMIM010000233.1:0-5374 GCA_031375795.1 Bacteroidota bacterium | reverse complement strand
CACGCATTTGACGACGAGGGCAGCAAGTTTGATGCAGACGGCAACCTGAAAAAATGGTGGAACGACGTGGACCGCAAGAATTTTGAGGACCGTGCCGCCGTGGTCAAAAACCAGTATGACGAGTATGTCGTCGCCGACAGTCTGCACATCAACGGTGAGCTGACCTTGGGCGAGAACATCGCCGATATCCACGGGATCCAAATGTCGTTTTGGGCATGGAAGCGCTCGCTCGAAGGCAAGCCTGCACCAGCCAACCAAGACGGGTACACCCCGGAGCAGCGGTTTTTTGTGAACTATGGCCAGATTTGGAGCAGCATCATGCGTCCCGAGTTCCTGCGTCTCATGGTCGCCACCAATCCGCACAGCCCGGCAGAGTACCGCGTGATCGGCACACTCTCCAACTTCACGGAGTTTTACGCGGCATTTGGCGTGAAGGAAGGCGACCGCATGTATCGCTCGCCTGAGAAGCGGTCGGCTATCTGGTAGCAGAATTTACAGAATTTGCAGAATTGGCAGAATTGCCGAATTGCTGGCTTCGGGGTTGGATTGGTGGGATTTTGTGATGTTTGGTTGATTTCGGATTGCGGTTCTGTCATATTTTTCGCATCTCAAAATCGGCCTTCAGGTATCCTGGAGGCCGATTTTGCATTGCTCGGGGCTTGCGTCCAAAAGGAATTCAAAAATATTTTCATCCTCCTTGTGGAATCGATGGGCGATCCGCATCCATAGGACAGATACAGTACCAACACCGTTTTTGTTTTTTGATACCAATTAGTTCATCCCAATTAGTTCATCCCAATCAGTGGCCTGAATGAAACGTTCCCAAGGTTTCCAACAGCGCCACGCACCCAACACCAAAAGCAGAGGATTCTCATCCTCTGCTTTTTTTCGTCTTTGTCCCCCGCTTCTAGGCTGTTCGTGGATCCTCAAGCCACGGCACACACTGCCTTAAGGTCCCGACATCGTCGAGATGGGCCAATCGGATCAAAGATTTTGACATGCTGGGACATTCGCCCTATATTGGAATTCGAAATCTGCATATTTGCCCATGAAGCCAATCAATTTTTTTGGGATGTTGTTGCTGCTTGCCCTGCTCGCAGCCTGTCAGCGCGGACCTCAGGAAGCCGCCGACACGGGCTTGGGGGGCTACCTCGACAGCACCTATGTTTCCAAGACCTACCGCGCCACGATGGACTCCATCCACCACAGCAGTGGCATCAGCGAGGAAGATTTTAAGGCCTTGCAAGGATTCATGCGCGACTACCGCGACAGCATCCAAGGTGCGCCAACCTACCGCAGCCTGCTTGCAAGCGCCCAGGGGATCAATGAGATGAAGGATGGGCTGAGCCTCAAGGTCGAAAGCATGAACCTGCACCATGTGCAGAAAATCGTGGAGATCAGGCTGGTGCTTGCCATCCAAAACAACCTCGACGAGGCAATCAGCAAGGCTTGGGTCGACATTGGTTGGTTGGACGGCAAGGGCAAAAAACTGTGCAATACCCCAGCCTTCGCCGTCGCGGGCCCGATAGCTCCCGGCGCGTCGATCGGCAAGCTGCGCCTCGAATACACCATGTACAAACCTACGGGCAATGAGCTCAACGATCCGCGGCAGCAAGCCGCCCGCGACACGCTCGAGATGCTGGAAGACATCGCCAAAGGCAAGGACCTCAATGGCTTCAAGTTGCGTGTCCATGACTTGCAACTGGCTTGCGGCCTGCGGCCCGCCCAATTTTGGCTCATGCCCAAGGAGGAGCGCCTCAAGCTCCAAGACTTGCCTGCCGTGCCCGAAAACAAGCGCCCGCAATTGCTGAAGTGGGTCGAGCAAAACGAGCCGCTCATCGAGCGGCTCAAGGACCACAGCAGTGCACTGAGCCTCGCGGTGATCCCGGTCATTACCGAAAGGGTAGAGGCGAGCCATGGGAAAAACCTGCTGCTGGATCGCATCGGCAAGGTGCGCGACTACTTCATCATTCAAAAACTCATCCCTGGATCCAACATCAACACGGCGGTGCAAGGCAAGGTGCTGCTCAAGGAGGAAATCTTGGACTATTGGAATTGGCCGATGGAGATCAGGATCTACGAGAAAATCTAAATGCAAGACGCATTCTTCAATGCAATGCAGATCGCACGAACACTGTCAAAATTCATCCTGCCCTGCCTGTTGATTTCCGGGTTGATCGTCGGTTGCCAAGGAGGAGGGGAGGTTTCCCTCCCGAAGCCCAGCTATTTGGACAGCCTGTTCACTGTGAAGTTTTGCCGCTACGATTTGGATCGCCTCGAAGAGGGCAAGGAATTGGCTCCAGCGGATTTGAAATTTTTGCGAAGGTTTTTGAGTCACTGGGGCGACAGCATCCAAGGGCAGCCAAGCTACCGCTCGCTGCTGGCCAGTGCCAAGGCAGCGCAGGCCATGGATACGAGCGTCTCAGGGCACGTGACCAGCATCAGCTACCAGATCGTGCGCACAGCTTTTCAGATTCGCATGACCTTGAGTTTCGAAAACAAGCTTTCCAAGGCGCTGGGGCAGTTTACGGGGCGCGTTCATTGGCTCGACCAGCAAGGCCACCGCATCCATACCTCGCCAAGCTTTGTGGTTGCAGACCACATCTCGGCAGGCGGGAAGGTCGACGGCTTGCGGTTGGAGTATGGGCCCTACCGACCTACCAATCCCGTGGAGCTCAAGGATCCAGGCGAAGCTGAACGCAGGGATACCTTTGACTTGATGCAGGCCATGATCGAGCGGCAAGACATGTCGGCGTTTCAAGTGGAGATCGACGACATTCGCCTTGCCAATGGATTACCCCCGGCGCAGTATTGCCTCTTGCCAGATTCCGTGCGGGCCAAGTTGCTGGACAAGCCCCAATTGCCTTTGTCTGAATTGAAAACGCATGTGCAGTGGGCCGAAGACCACGCTGACCTGCTCGAACGCATGAAAAACGGAGGTATGCACTTCATGCTCGTGACCACGCCCGTGCTGACGACACGCAGCGAAGGCAGTCACGGCGTGCAACTCTTTTATGACCGAGAAATCAGCGCTCAACGGTATTTTTGGGATGATCTTCGCATCAATTCTGATTACTTGAGCTGGGAAATGCCTTCCAACGGCTTGTTAATGCAAGACCTTGTAAATTGTAATGGATGGCCCTGCGACTTCAGGATCTACAGGAAATGGAGGCGCGAAAGCATGTGAGGTTGCGCATTGCCAGGGTGGATAGAAGAATGCCCCACCGGGCGGCGGGGCATTCAAAAACTGTGCTTGGTAATTGAGGACAACAATAGTGACGCTGCAAGTAAAGAACGGACGAATCGGCAGACGGCACTAGATAGAATATGTAAATAAACAAAAAAAAATTATTACATCGATGAATTTGGGTAATATTTTTTTTAAAAGCTGCGGATTTCTGAAAATCGTGATTCAGAAGTGCATTTGAGCGGTATTGTTCTTTGTTCTGGAGCGTAGGGTGTGGCCTTTGTGTTTCGAATTCATACATTTTATACGATCCATTTTTTCGTATGTGCCTGCGGTTCATGCCCATTCGTCGCTACACCAAACGGACCTGCCGAATTGCCACGATGGGAAACTCCTCGATTCACGAATCCTTTTGTACTTTTGTCGTTGGTTCAAAAATCCTCATGAAAGCCCCACAACCCAAAAAAATACCCACGTCCAAGACCTTGTTTGGCGTCACCCTCCAAGATGACTACGCGTGGCTACGTGAAAAGAAGCTTCCTGAGGTCAAGGCCTACCTTGAAGCCGAAAACGAATTCACCAAGGCAATCATGGCCCCTACCGAGGCCTTCCAAAAGCGCCTGTACCAAGAGATGCTCGGGCGCATCAAGGAAGACGACAGCTCGGTCCCCGCAAAATTGGATGACTTTTGGTACTACAGCCGCACCGAGACCGGCAAGTCATACGCCATCCACTGCCGCAAAAAAGGAAGCCTCGAGGCCCCGGAGGAAATCTTGCTCGACGAAAACGAATTGGCGACCGGGCATGAATTCTTTGACCTCGGTGATGCCGAGGTGAGCCCCGACGACAAGTTGCTGGCCTACACCGCCGACTTCGACGGGTCCGAAAACTACACCCTGTTCATCAAGAACCTCGAAACCGGGGAATTGATGGCCGACCGCGTCGAGAAGATCTCGGAGGACATCGAATGGTCCAACGACAACTCGACCATATTCTATGTACGCATCGAGGAGGAGACCCATCGGCCATGGCAGATGTTTCGCCATCGCCTCGGGAGTGCAGCGTCTGCAGATGTGTTGGTTTTTGAGGAAAAGGATGAAGCCTTTTACCTTTCCATGGGCAAGACGAGCGATGAGAAATACATCCTGATCGATCTCAGCAGCCATACCAGCACAGAGGTGTACTACTTCTCGGCAGACGAGGCCGAGGGCAAGCCGATCATGCTGGTCGAGCGCCGGCCCCTGATCGAGCTTGGCTTAGAGCACCACGAAGGCTACTGGTACATCGTCACCAATGAGGATGCCGTGAACTTCAAGCTCATGCGCGCCCCCGTGGCTGCACCCGACCATGCCAATTGGGAGGTCGTGATCGCGCATGACCCGCTCGTGAAGATCGACGACATGGAATCCTACCAGGATTTCCTGGTGATCTATGGCCGCCGCGGCGGCTACAAGAGCATCACCGTGCGCGATGTGCGCACGGGGGAAATGCACGACATCAGCCATCCAGAGCCTGTGTACACCCTCTCGGGCGGCGCCAACCTGGACTACAAGACCGACGTCTTGCGATTTGGCTACAGTTCGCTCGTGACCCCCAGCACGACCTACGACTACAACATGCGTGACCGCAGCCGCACGCTCATGAAGCAGGCCGAGGTGCTGGGCGGCTATGACCAGGGCCTCTACCAAAGCGAGCGCCTCTACGCGACATCCCACGATGGCGCGCAAATCCCCATCTCGGTCGTGTACAAGAAGTCCTTTCATGGTCAGGGGCCAAGGCCACTGTACCTGTATGGCTACGGTGCCTATGGCCACACGGTCGATCCATCGTTTTCGTCGGCGCGGCTCAGCTTGCTGGACCGTGGAATGATCTTTGCCATCGCCCACGTGCGCGGGGGAGGGGCGATGGGGCGGCCATGGTATGAGGCAGGCAAATGGCTGCAAAAGCGCAATACCTTTGAGGATTTCATCGCCTGTGCCGAGCATATGATCAAGATCGGCTACACCGAGCCTCGGCAGATTGCGATTTCCGGCGGCAGTGCGGGCGGCTTGCTCATGGGTGCCGTCGTGAACATGCGCCCGGACCTGTTTCATGTCGTCGATGCCAGCGTGCCCTTTGTCGACCTCATGAACACGATGCTCGACCCGACGATCCCGCTCACGGTGATCGAATACGACGAGTGGGGCA
>JANMIM010000174.1:0-4829 GCA_031375795.1 Bacteroidota bacterium | reverse complement strand
ACCTCGACCTGGTGTCCGCTCCGGAATCCAAGGACACCTTCATCAAGCGCGCCAAAATCGTCTCGACCATCCGCCGGGTTCTCGACTCGCGCGGCTACATCGAGGTGGAAACGCCCGTCCTGCTCGGCCAGGCCGGCGGCGCCTCGGCCCGCCCGTTCCACACGCGCCACAACGCACTCGGCCAGGACATGGTCCTGCGCATCGCCACCGAGCTCTACCTCAAGCGCTTGATCGTCGGTGGATTTGATGGCGTCTACGAATTTTCCAAGGACTTCCGCAACGAGGGCATGTCGCGCTTCCACAACCCGGAATTCACCCAGATCGAGCTCTACGTGGCCTACCAGGACTACTATTGGATGATGGACTTGGTGGAGGAGATGGTGGAGAAGGTGGCGATCGACGTCACGGGCGGCACGGTCGTGCGCGTAGGCGAACACGACATCAACTTTGCGCGGCCCTGGAAGCGCTACACCATGTTTGAGGCGATCCAGCATTTCACCGGCGTGGACATCTCCGAGATGGACGAGGCCGCCATGCTGGCCACCGCCAAGCAACTGGGCGTGGAGACCGACGACACGATGGGCAAGGCCAAGCTGATCGACGAGATCTTTGGGGAAACCTGCGAACGCAAGCTCATCCAGCCCACATTCATCACCGATTACCCCCTCGAAATGAGCCCCCTCGCCAAGAAGCACCGCAGCAAGCCCGGCTTGGTGGAGCGCTTCGAGGCCATCTGCAACGGCAAGGAAATCCTCAACTCATTCTCCGAGCTCAACGATCCCGTGGACCAGCGCGAGCGCTTTGCCGAGCAACTGGAACTGGGCAAGCGCGGCGACGACGAGGCCATGCTGCTCGACGAGGACTTCTTGCGGGCACTGGAATATGGCATGCCGCCCACGGCCGGCCTAGGCATCGGCATCGACCGCCTGTCCATGATCATGACCAATTCGCCCAGCATCCAAGACGTCCTGTTTTTCCCCCAGATGAAGCCCGAGAACAAGGCAAAAGGCATCACCAACGAGGAATTCCTGGAGGCCGGCGTACCCCTCGAATGGATGGATCCACTGCGCAAGCTCGGCATCGGCAGCCTGCAAGACCTCAAGTCCGCCAACGCCAACAAGTTGCACAACGACCTCTGCGGCTTCAACAAAAAGACCAAGCTCGGCCTCCCCAATCCCGCCAAGGATGCCGTGGTCGCTTGGACGAAATGACACGGAAAATAAATGGGCCAAAGAGTTTTCTGAGAATACATGCAGAAAATCCCCATAACCCACTAAATTTGACCTGAATCCTTAAGCTGTCTCATCAGCACTCTTTATTAGAAACGCTATCTTATTTTGATGGTACCTGAACAGGAATTTCCGCACACTCCCGACGGCTCTGAAATGGAGCCAGTCAACCTCGAATCCACGCCTGAAGTGACGTCTGAGACGCCGCCGCCAGTTGCAAATTTGGAGCCCAGCGCACCCGAGACGGTGGCTGAATCGACAGAAATGCCCGTAGACGAAGCCCAAAGCCCAGTGGATGCCCCCGTGGACACACCCGTGGCCGAGGCCGAACCTGCCAGCGCCGAAGTACCCGTGGCCGAGGCCCCGGTCGCCGAGGAAGTCGCCGTCGAGGCACCCGCAGTCGCCGAGGCACCCCAGACCGAGGCACCGGCAGTCGTCCATATCGAGGCCCCCGAGGCCGCCGAAGACGAGGTTCCAGCGGTCACGGCCGAGGGCGATGTGGCCGAGGAGGAAGAATACCCGCATGTCGACTACACGGAAGACAAGGGGGAAAATGCCGCCAATTCGCTGTTGCAAGAGATTCTCGGGGACGAGGAAAACTTGGACAGTGTCGTGGAGAAGGCAAATCCCCAGGAATTGTGCCTGCTCATGGAGAGCATCGCCACACGCGGGGACGTCGCAGAGTTTGTGTCCAAGATCGCCAACATCAAGAAGTCCTTCGACAGCAAGATCGACCCCGAGACGGTCGAGACAGCCCTCGTGAGCCGCTTCAATACCGCCCTCGCCCGCTTCAACAAGAAGCGCATGGTCTACTATGCCGAGCGCGAAAAGGAGAAGGAAGAAAACTCCAACAAAAAGAAGGAATTGCTCGATCGCCTCAAGGCCATCGTGACCGAGGAGCAGGTGACCAAGCTCTCAGAGGTGAGGGAAATCCAAAACCAATGGCGCGAGGTCGGATGGGTGATGCAAAAGGACGTGCAGCCCTTCAACGAGACCTACCGCCACTTCCTCGACATCTTCTACAACCTGCGCAGCCAGTACCAGGAGCTCCTGGACTACGACCGCAAATTCAACCTCGACGAGAAGAAGAAAATCATCGACGAGATCGAGAAACTCATCCCCGAGGACGAGACGACCACCCGCGAGGAATGGAACGTGCGCTCCGAGCGGGTGAAGCAGGTGCAAGAGTTTTGGCGCACCATGGGCCACGTGCCCCGCGAGGAGCAAGAGGCCGTCAACGCTGCCTTCCGCGACGTACTCGACCGCTTCTATGAGATGCGCTCGGGCTACTACGAGCTGCAGGACCAGCAAAAAGGCGAGAATGCCGAGAAGAAGGCCGCCATCCTGGAGAAGCTCAAGGCATACCATGACTTCGCAGGGCCACGCCCCAAGGAATGGAACGATGTGACCAAGGAAATCCTCGAGCTGCAGGAGCAGTGGAAAAACATCGGCCCCGGCCCCACCGAGCAAAACAAGGAGCTGTGGAAGGAATACCGCGCCGAGTGCGACCAATTCTTTGCCCGCAAGCAGGAATTCTTCAAATCCTTTGACGACGAGCGTGGCGAAAACCTGATCAAGAAAACCGCCATCTGCGAGAAGGCCGAGGCGGTGATGAACAGCGAGGACTACCGCGAGACTACCGAGATCCTCAAGCAGTTGCAAGAGGAATGGAAGAATACCGGCCCGGTCCACGACCGCTACAGCAACAAGATCTGGAAACGCTTCCGCACGGCTTGCGACGCCTTTTTTGAGCGCAAGACGACCGCACAGAGCGCCAGCAAGAGCGAATTTGACGAGAACCTCAAGATCAAGCTCGACCTGATCTCCCAAGTGGAGGCCATCGTGGCCAGCGCCGACCCCTCGGTGCATGCCGAGGAGTTTGAGGCGATCCAGCTCAAGTGGAAGGAAACGGGACACGTGCCCTTCAAGCAAAAAGACAAGATCAATGGCGCCTACCGCGACGCATTGGCCATCTACTTTGACAAGACCCGTCAGCGTGGTGGTGCAGGTGGCGGCGACCGCAGGGGCGGTGGCGGCTTTGGCGGCGGCGGTGGTGGCGGCGAACGCCGTGGCGGTGCAGGTGGCGGCGGTGAACGTCGTGGCGGTGCAGGCGGCGGTGGCGATCGTCGTGGCGGCAGCAGCGGTGGCGGTGGCGGATACAACCAAGGCGGTGGCGGCGCTCAAGGCGGCCAAGACCGTCGTGGCAGCACCGGCGACCCCGTCGAGGACGAAATGCGCCGCATGCGCATCAAGATCCAAGTGATCCAAGAAAAAGTGGACTCCTACGAGACCAACATCCTTTACATCTCCAAGGGCAAGAGCGGCGACAGCCTGCGTGCCCAGATCCAGGGCCAGATCGACCACGAGAAGGCCGAGATCGAGAAGATCAAAAGGAAGATCAAGGAAATGAAGGCCGCCAAGGAAGCGCCTGTCGTGGAGGCAGCCGTCGAGACGCAAGTCGAGGCAGCCGCCGAGCACGTCGACGCGCCAGTGGCCGAGCACGTAGCCGAGGCCCCCGAAGCCGACCACCACGAGGAGGCTCCCGCAGCCGAGTCGAATGATGGCGGAGAAGGCGGCGGAGAATAAGCTGCAGCGCACAAGATGAAATTTGCAACAGCCCCGGTCCCATGGATCGGGGCTGTTTTTTTGTTTGCGGACATTTATTCGGAAATGGATGGCAACCGATGCATCCTCCGGTGTACGACAATTTTGGAACCTGTTCGTCGGCCCTCCCCAAAACAATGCTGGGGGCCGACGAACGGGCATTTGGATTCATGATGCGGCGCCGCCGAATCATTGCTTGGCACACAATACCGTTCGTCGGCCCACAAGCGTGGCGATGGGGAGGGCCGACGAACAGCTTAATTCCACCAGCTGCCGAATTTGTCGTACACCCTGCATCCTTAGAACTCCTGACCTGTTACCGAATTTGAGGGGACAATTCATGGTATTGGCAAATTACATCGACCGAAGCTTCCTGTTTCAGGAATATGATCTTGGGTTTCGTTTCAATTCACATCCCAAAATACAGCTCGGCATTGCATAGCCCATGACTTGCCCACGTCCCGCTCGCGGGGGTCGTGGGCAAGCAAAACTGATCAAATGGATCAATCGCATCTTTTTTGGCCCACGACTAAAGTCCTGGGCTAAACCAGGGCTTTTGAAAATTCCGATTGGAATCCCTGCAATCATTTTTTGGCGCTGTCCGAAATCAAATTGCCCCAAAGACGGCTTGCGGGACGTCAGGAGGTCTGATTCAACCCAAAAATTGCTTATCTTCGAATTCAACGCGATACAATTACGACACATGAAAACAAATTTCAGCCGCCTCCTCCTGTGCCTCACCATGCTGATGCCTGCCCTCACATGGGCGCAAGACCGCACATCACAACCCAAAGCCGAGCATCCCTTCCAGCTGAGTGTGCAGCTTGTGCGTGGATTGGCGATTGGGCAAGGCTTGTATGCCTTGCCGGAAACCGAAGGCATCCAAGTGCTGAGCGGGGCCATGTTCCGTTACGTTCCCAACCGCTGGGGATTGCGTGGCGGATTCGAATATGGGCGGCACCGCAGTGTGGTCAACAATGACAGCGATTGCATAAG
>JANMIM010000152.1:0-3615 GCA_031375795.1 Bacteroidota bacterium | reverse complement strand
CAGATCGTGAGTTCCTACAACATCGGCGAATTTGCCAAGTTGCTCCACCTGTATGGATTCTTTTCGCCCCACAAATCCCACCTCATCAACCTGCGGTGCATTCGTCGGCTTACCAATGAAAACCAGATCGTCTTGTATGATGGCTCACAGGTGCCGCTTTCCCGTAGACGGCGACTGGATTTCTTGCAGCGTTTCAGGGGGGATATGGCCTGCCTTTGAGGGAGGAAATCCATGCTAGGAAATACCGCCAAAATGCACGACCTTGTTGCTCATTGCAGCTGATCACCAATCGATTGCCCCATGAAAATGCTTACCCCTTTGCATCCGCCCGCCGCATCCCTCGCTTCGACGAAGCAGCAACGCAGTCGGCCTGTGGCGGATGGGGCAATACAACGTGAGGAACATTCGGTGGCCGATCGGGGTCGTCCACTCAGCGGCGATTTTCCTGCCGAGCTGGGATACTCTGAGCAGCGATGGCCCCACTCGTACGCCTCGCCACAAAAAATCCAAGCCAAGCTGGAAATCGGCGAACCGGGCGATCACTTTGAGCAGGAAGCCGACGCCGTTGCAGACAGGGTGATCCAGGAATCCGGAGCACCTGTGTCGACCGCAGGGCCACTGGTAGCCCAACCTCGTGTGCAGCGCAAATGCAGCGCCTGCGACCATGAGGAGGGGCTGCAGCGAAAGCCGATCCAGCGCAAGGCCAAGCGAGGAGGCGGCCTGCAGGCCAGCCCAGCGCTGAGCCAGCAATTGCAGCAGCACCAAGGTGGCGGCATGGGACTGCCACCGAGCCTGAGCCAGGAAATGGGCCGCAGCATCGGGGCCGACTTCGGCAACGTGCGCATCCACGCCGATGCCACTGCGGCATCCTTGAGCCGTGGCATCAACGCCCGCGCATTCACCCATGGCCAAGACATCTATTTCAACCAAGGCGAATACAACCCCAGCTCGACGGCTGGCAAGCACCTGCTCGCCCACGAGCTCACCCACGTGGTGCAGCAGGCCGGCAAGATCCAAAAAGCCGATCCGCCACTCAAGCCTGGCGAAATGACCCGCAAGCAGTTTGAGGAAACGATGCGTGACACATACGGTGTGCCCACCGTGCGCAACGGTACGCTGGCCGACCAACGGGCAGAGCTCGGACTGACTGGCAAACCCGATGTGCTGCTACCCGACTGGGCATCTTGGGATCCGGGGCCCGTAGCGACCGTGTACCAAGACATCGTCGACAGCTTTGCAGCCTTCAACACGACATTTTCGGGATTTCCCCGGGTGCAAAGCATCACATTCTTCAATGCCTATTATGAAAGGGTGCCCGACCCGGTGCCAGCCCCTGCGGTGCCCCCCAAGGAGACCTACTACGTGCGGGACGGCGTAGGCGCGCAATTTGGCACCTATGACCTCACGGTCTTCAAGACGACGACGACCGCACGCAAGGGCCTGCCGATCGGCAAGAGTGTCCCCGACGGCAAGTACGACGAGCACGTGGGCATCGCACTGATCTACGGCGGGGACCCCAATGCGGCACCCATCCGCTATCCTACCGTACGGCAGACGGCGATGCGCCTGATCTTGCACGAGCTCGGGCATGGGCTGGGGGTAGCTGCGGCCATGAGCAATTACGACGGCCACAAAGGGGCGGCGCCTGACCCCGCGATGATCTTGGAATACATGCAGGCCGTGGGTTGGGCCAGGTATGACGAGCTCTATGACATCGGCGTGCCCGATGTCGCCACCGCAATTGCCGCCAAGACCACGCCCGATGCCAAGCACCGCATCACCGAGGCCACTTGGAACGATCCCAAGTGGCAGGAACAGCCGGTATCGGATTACATGGTCTCGGGGGGGCCCGGCGAGGACTTTGCCGAAGCCGTGATGACCTACATCCACAACGAGGCCCTCCTTAAGGCCCGCAGCCCGCATCGCCACGCCTTCATCGTTGCACGCAAAGCCAAGTGGCAGCCGCAATTGGCCAAGACAGGACCACCTGCCGCAGCCGTGACACCCGCCCCTGCACCGACGCCGACCGTGAAGCCTAGTCTCGGTCCTTCCATCCTCCCCTTGCGTTCCCCGATGTTTGGTCCGTCGCCCGACCCCTTGCTGATGAAGGCCCCACTGCTCGGCCCCGACCCGAGTCGCATCGATTGGCTGCCGATCCGCAACGAGTTTGTATCGCGCGGCGCCACATTTGACCCCGGCATGCAAGCCGCCTCCGTGACGGCATGGACCTATTCCTACAACTTCTACAACGGCGTGCTGCGCATGGGCCCCGATGCATCGACCGCTTGGAGCAACCGCACCGTTCCTCGATTGATCGGTGCAGGCTTGACGCGTGACTACCCCAGCATGGGAGAGGCCAGCGACCGCGGCTCAGGCACATCGGCCATCATCTTCCCGGTCTCAGACATCCTCAAGTTCTTGATGGGTCCCAAGTAGGCAAATTACCAATTGCGCCACAAAAACGACCGTTGCTTTTCCCCAGAAACCGTTGGTCTGTCGGGGCTTGCATGCGACGACGGGCTTGGCTAGATTCACACATCACAAATTGAATGGCTTATGTTGCAATTGAAGACGAATTCCACCGAGGGTCCGGCCACGATCAGCAGGTCCAATGTCGGGCAGCTGTCGCCGGGGGAATCGAGCTCCGCAGGAATGGACAATGACTACGGTCGGCCGCTGTCAGGGGACCTGCCCTTGTCGGCGATGTCGGCAGACCGTGCCTTGGTGCAACCCAAGCTTGAAATCGGCGCGGTCAACGATCCCATGGAGCAGGAAGCCGACGCGATGGCCGACCGCGTCGTGCGCGGACCCATGAGCGGGGCCGCATTTGCGGGCGTGAGCCAGCAGGCGGGTGTGGGGGTGCAACGCAAGTGTGCGGCTTGCGGGCAGGAGGACGAGAAGGTCCAGCGCAAGGCGCAGGGCGGCGGCCAGGCAGGTCATGCCTCGGCGGCCGTCACCAGCCAGATTCAGTCCAGCCGGGGCGGCGGCGGCACGCTTGATGGCCCCACGCGCGGCCAGATGGAAAGCGGATTTGGCAGGGATTTTGGGCAAGTGCGCATCCATACCGGGGAAAATGCAGCCCAGCTGAGCAATCAGCTGGGTGCCAAGGCATTCACGGTCGGCAACGACATCTTTTTCAACCGAGGCGAATACCAGCCTCACAGCGAGGGCGGCAAGCGCTTGCTGGCGCACGAGCTCACGCATACGGTGCAGCAATCGCAAAACATCCACCGCAAGCCGATGATACAACGGTATACCGGCTGTACGACTGCGCAAGATACCATCGTCACCGACGATCACAACCGTGCACGCGACATGCTCAACATCGCAATCGCAGCCGTGAGTTCTTACAATGGCACTGCACCCACCAAGGTTTACAACGCTTTGAACACACACTTTGCAGGGGCTACGAGCAGTGCCTTTGCAGGATGGATCAATACGAATCTGCGATTGCTGTGGGCCCTGACCTGGATGGCAGATTACAGCTGTTACACGGGTTCTGGCTGGGAAAGCACTTGGGCATGCCGAGGCACCCAATATGGCACCTCATTTTGGTGCGTCCCCGGGGTGAGTATTAGACTTTGTGGCCCATACTGGCCCATGTCGCCGATTGAC
>JANMIM010000126.1:0-2705 GCA_031375795.1 Bacteroidota bacterium | reverse complement strand
CCATGTCGGCCATCGAGGCGAGCAGGTTCAGCTCTTCTGGCTCCCAGGTGCGTTGCTCATGCAGCTGCATGGTCCAGATCATGCCTGCGATGCGGCCGCCGTGCCTGAATGGCGCGTCCAGGATGCTGCGAATGTCGTTGGGAATCAATGATTTTTCCAGGAACTCCGCGACAGAGTCCGCATTCAAGGCATCGGACTCTGCGATCACACGCTGGCGCTCCATCAGCGCGAAGTATTTGGGATAGTCTGCGACCATCACTTCGCGACCGTTTAGAAAGAGCCCTTTTTGGGAGTCGTATTGCTTGCGGCAGACCAACCGGTCCGCCCTCGCGTCAAACAACCATATCCCAGCCCAGGTCACTTGCAACAGGTCGGAAATCGCCTTGGTGATCTCTTCAAACGCAAGGTCCAGGTCGCCGGAATTCAAGGAATTGCTGGCGGCAAGCTCGATGAGACGCTCGTTTTGCACCTTGAGGATTTCGCGGCTGCGCTGCATCTTGTATTCTGCCTGCTTGCGCGCCGTGATGTCGGTGACCGATGCACGCACGAGTTGCTGGGTGGCGGATGGAAACTTCACGAGCCTGACCTCGCAGGGGATCTCCTCGCCGGTGCTGTTTTGAAACAGCCATTCATAGATCACCAATTCACCTGCCAGCGCCCTTGCCAGCAATGTGGGTTGCAGCTCGATGCTGGGTTCTCCCATGGCTTGGTACTTGGCGCTCAACAAGGCTGGGGAAATGCTGAGCAATTCCTCCCTGGACCTGTCAAAGAGCGTCGCGGCATTCTTGTTGACTTCGATGAGCCGGTCGGCGACGGTGTCGATGACATAGATGGCCTCGGTGGCATGCTCGACCAAGGCCCGGAACCGCTCCTCGCTCTCCTTGAGCAGCAATTCCTCCTTTTTGCGCTGGCTGATGTCCCTCACCAGCATGAGCACGGCCGACTGGTTGTTGAAGGCGATGACGCTACAGCGAATCTCCACTTCGATCAAGGCACCCGACTTGGTCCGGGTGACCCCTTGCAAGTAGTCAATCGTGCCATACTTGAATTGTTCAAAGGACTCAAGCACCGCTTGGCGGTCTTCCTCTGGCACGAGGTCGGGCACATAGGCGCCGACCAATTCCTCACGGGTCATGCCCTGGAGCTGGCAGGCCGCGTCGTTTACGTCGAGTACGATGGCATCTTGCGACTCCACAAAGATGGCGTCGGGCGAGCGTTCAAAGAGCTGTTTGAAACGCGCTTCGCTTTCTTGCCGGGATTGTTGGGCCTCGATCACATGGGTGATGTCGCTTTCGCTGATCAGGATGCCCTTGACCATGGGGTCGTCACAAAGATTGGTGAGCTTGGCCAAGAGGATGCGTGTGCCGCCATCCGCGACCTGAAACCGCAGTTGCAATTGCTGGCTTTCCCCGGGGTTTCGCCTCACTTCGGCCATCGCGAGCAGGTAGGCGGCCCGGTCCTCCTCGTGGATCAGCGCCTCGTTGTGTTGCCCCAGCGTCGCCTCGGCCGCCGTGCCAAAGATCCTTGTGTAAGAAGGGCTGCAGTATTGGATGCGGCCATCGCTGTCGATGATCTTGATGATCTCGGAGCTGTTTTGGATGTAGGCCTTGAAGCGTGCATCCAGGCGGGCCGATTCGCGGGCATCTTCCATGAGCTTCTGGGACGTGATGTCCCTCACGGCCAGAATGCGTGCCTCCTCGCCCTGCCAGCTGTCTTTGCGGCTCAGGGCCTCCATGAACATGGCCTCGCCGCCTTTTTTGCGGCCTGAGAATTCTATGGCCCCGCCATCTCCTAGCAGCAGCTGTTGCAGGAGTTCAAGGCGGTCCTCGTCATAGATGAGCTCTTCCAGGGAGATTTGGAGAATCTCAGCCGGGTCATAGGCGAATGCGCGGGCAAAGGCGGAATTGCAATCCAGGATGCGGTCGCCTTGGTAGATGGCGATGCCCTCAAAGGCTGCCTGGGTGATCGCGCGGTAACGATTTTCGCTCTCGATGCGCGCCGCCTCAGACATCTTGCGCAGGTGCACAGCCACGAGCTGTGAGTGCACGGCCACGGCAAGCTTCTCCAAGCCGGGTCGATAGAGTTTCTCCTTGCGGCTGATGAGCCATAGCAGCACGATCGTCTTGTCGCCGTGTTGGATGGGGATGAATGCCTGGGTGGCGGCTTGTAGGTCGATCGCAGCCTGGGCAGCCTGCTGAAAAATGGCTGCTTGCTCCTGCTCCACCCATACCACGTGCCCTTGCAGCGATGTCAAGGCCGGTGGGTGCAGTGGCCCTGCGGACCGTGCCGCAAGCGGGGCAAAGTCCTGGTCGATCACGACTTTTTTGGAGCAGGACTGGTATTGCCCCGTCGCATCGAGCCAGCAAGCCTCTGCATAGTCCCATTCATCGTAGCCGGAGAGTTCCTCGAGGGTGATGGCGACCGCCTCGTCCATGGTTTCTGCCGTGTTCAGGCCTGAGCTGAGGCGCATGAGCAGCTCGGTTTCGCTCTGTGCGCGCTTCTTGTCGGTGATGTCTTCGTAGACCGAAATGATGAAGATCGGCTCCTCGTTCTCAAAGTAGGCAGAAACATTGAGCAGGCAATAGACCGTGTGTTGGTCCTTGTGGATGTAGCGCTTCTCCTTGGAGTAGCTGGGACGCTTGCCCTCCATGACCTCGATCAGTTCGTCGCGACCCAAGTCGACGTCGTGGGGATGGGTGAAATCT
>JANMIM010000083.1:0-11826 GCA_031375795.1 Bacteroidota bacterium | reverse complement strand
GGGGGCGACCAACGGGGGCGACGGAGGGGGGCGACCAACGGCGGCGTTGAAGGGGCCCCAACCAACCGGGGCCGACCAACGGGGGCGACAAAGGCACTGAACCAACGGTTCAATTCCACAATCTTTCTCCCAAATCTTTGGCATCTGGTAAATTCCCTTGATTTCTCTAATTTTGTGGCGGATGGAGGATCCTTGGTCTTGTGCCGGGGCTGTCCACATGTCATGAAAATGGGGCCGACTGAAGCCCAGGCAAATTTGAAAGCATGGATATCAGGGTAAAAAACGAGGGTGGCTACGATTACGTGGAAGAAGGAAGCGGGCCTCCGCTGATGCTCTTGCACGGTTTGTTTGGCGCGCTCAGCAACTGGAAGGCTGTCGTGGAGGTGTTTTCCAAGCGCTTCACGGTGCTCATTCCCCTCATGCCCATCGTCGCCAAAACAAATGTGAAACCCTCGATCACCGGCCTGGCCGAGTTCATCGACGGTTTTGTGAAATACAAAAAGATCGAGCGCTGCACGATCCTGGGCAATTCCCTCGGGGGCCACATCGGTCTGGTGTACTCGATGTCCAACCTCCACAAGGTCGACGCCCTCGTGCTCACCGGCAGCTCGGGCCTCTTTGAGTCGGGCATGGGCAGCACATTCCCCCGCCGCGGCAACATCAAGTACATCAAGGAGCGCGTGGAGTACACCTTCTACAGCCCCGAGACAGCGACCAAGGAGCTGATCGACGAGGTGTTTGAGATGGTGAACGACAACTACATGACCTTGCGCATCCTCAAGATCGCCCGCGACGCCCAGCACCAAAACCTGAGCGAGGAGCTCGGCAAGGTGCGTGTGCCCACCCTGCTCGTGTGGGGCCTCAACGACAACATCACCCCGCCACACGTGGCCCATGAGTTTCAGCGCCTGCTCCCAGACGCCGAGTTGCGCTTCATCGACCACTGCGGCCACGCCGCCATGATGGAGCAACCCGAGGAATTCAACATCGCCCTCAACCGTTTCCTCGACCGCATTTACCCATCCCTCAAAAGTGCATAACCCTGTGTTGCTGGCCCGAGACCTCATTACCGACACTGTGCCTTCTGTCAAGACCAGTGACAGTGCCACGCGTGTGCTCGACTGGATGAGCGAATTCAAGGTCACGCAACTGCCCGTCGTGAACCACGAGCGCTTGCTGGGCATCATCTCTGAGCAAGACCTGCTCGAGTCGGGCATCGAGGACGAGCCCATCGGCTCCATCCACCTCTCCCTGCCCGAGCAGACGTTTGTACACGAGGACTCCCACTTCTACGACGTGCTCAAGATGGCCAGCATCATGAAGCTCGACATCTTGCCGGTGCTGAATGTGCGCGACAATACCTACTCGGGTGCCATCACCAAGCACGACCTGGTGATGCGCTCGGCCGAGTTCTTGAACGTCGAGGAGCCGGGCGGCGTGATCGTGTTGCAAGTGGGCTACAACAGCTATTCGATTTCAGAGATCGGGCGCATCTGCGAGAGCAACGATGCCAAGATCATGAGCCTCTCGGTGAGCAATGCCAGCGAGGCAGGCAAGTTGTATGTGACCATCAAGCTCAACATCCGGGAGCTGTCGCGGGTGATCAGCACATTTGAGCGCTTTGAGTATGAGATCGCGCTGGTGGTCTTTGATGCCGAGCAGCTCGACGACTACCGCGAGCGCTATGAAAACCTGATGCGTTACCTCAACCTGTGACGGGTTTGGCATCGCATTCCTCCCCGATTTCACGCCTGCACATCATCACCGACACGACGGTGCAGCAGCGTCATGGGCATCTGCAATTGGCTCAGATGGCCTGGGCGGCCGGGCCTTGCGTGGTGCAGTACCGCCACAAGGCCTGGGAGCGGGCGCGCGACCTCGGTGAGTTGCAGGCCATTGCGGCGCTGGCGCGGCGAGGTGGGCATAGCCTGGTCGTGAACGACCGGGCAGACTTGGCTTTTGAATTGGGTGCCCAAGGCGTACATTTGGGACAGGGCGACGGCGACCCAGGCATGGCGCGCGCCCTGCTGGGTGCGCAGGCGCTGGTGGGCGCGACCGTGCACACGATGGCCGAGTTGGCGGCGCTGCAAGGGGCCGACATCTCCTACATCGGCGTCGGGCCGGTCTATGGGACGCAGAGCAAGGCGACGGGCCTGCCCGCGCTGGGCCTGGAGGGCTTGGCGCGCATTTGTGCCGCATCACCCTGGCCTGTCATTGCGATCGGCGGCATCGAGGTCGGCCATGTCGATGAGATCGTGGCGGCAGGGGCACATGGGGTGGCGGTGATTTCGGCTTTTTGTTTGGCTTCAAATCCACAAGGCGTTGCAGAGGCATTTTGGGCACGGTTGGGTAAATGGTAGGCTGATCGGCATCCTCTTGTGGGGATTGCTCGGCGGCTTGGTCCTCCATGCCCAGCCGGTGCGTGTGGACAGCATCGTGGTCGTGGGTGTGAAGCGCACCAAACCGCTGGTCGTCACGCGGCAGATGACCTTCCAGGTCGGCGACACCATCGAGCTGCAATCCCTCGAGGAGCTCAACAAGGTCAACAAAAGCAACATCTACAACCTGGGCCTCTTTACCTCGGTCGAACTCGCCAACGAGATCGGCGAGGGCAGCATCGTCGTGCGCGTGAGCGTGCAGGAGCGCTGGTATGTGTGGCCCACGCCCTATGTCTCCTTGCTGGAGCGCACCTTCAATGAGTGGTGGCAAGACAAGGACCTCGACCGCCTCGTCTACGGGCTCGGCCTGGAGTGGGGCAACATGAGCGGCTGGAACGACAAGGGTTATCTCTATGCCCAAAACGGCTACCGGCAGGTACTCTCTGGCCAGTACAGCCGGCCTTTTTTATTCCCCAAAGCCCAGATCGACGGCGCGCTGGCAGTGAGTTACATCAACGACAAGGAGATCGGCTACAGCACCGACGGCGGCTACCTGCAGCTCGCGCGCCTGAGCGAAAACCGCATGCGGCAGAGCTACACCGCGCAGCTCACCCTGAGCAAGCGCCTGAGCCCGCGCAAGATGCTCCACGGCATAGCCGCCTACCAGTATTTTAATGTGAACGACAGCATTTCCTTCTTCAACCCCCAATACCTCCCCGACGGCCAAACCAAGACGCAATACCCGAGCGTGGGCCTGAGTTACATCAACGATCAGCGCGACATCCGCAGCTATCCCCTGTCGGGCATCCGCTACAAGCTGGCGATCGCGGGCTATGGGCTGCCGGGCTTGAGCAACACGCAGTTTGGCAAGGTATCGCTTTCATTTTCCCACCACATCCCCTTGGGCAAGCGCTGGAACTTTGCCTATGGCTCGCAGCAGTTCTTTTTGCTGGGCAACCGCATCCCCTATTTTGACAAGTATTTCATCGGCTTTGGGAGCTTTTTGCGTGGCTATGAGCCTTATGTGATCGACGGCTCCTTCATCAACCTGACCAAGGCGGAGTGGAAATTTGGCATCATCCCCTACCGTTTTGCCCATCTGAAGTGGATTCCTTTTCAAAAATTCCGCGATTTCCCTGTGGGGCTGTATATTAGCGCCTACAGCGATGCCGGCTACGTGCGTGACTGGACATTCAACAATCAGGACAATACCCTGAAAAATAAGTTGTTGTTGGGTTACGGCGCCGGGATCAATTTCATCACGATCTACGACTTTTTGTTGCGGGTCGAATACAGCCGAAACCTCCTTGGGGTCGGCGGCATCTACATCAGCACACTCGTGTCCATTCAATGAAACTGGCAATCTTTGGTAGAATCACAGAGCGTACCGACCTGGCATTCCTGGGGCGCTTCTTTACCTTTCTCAAGGAGAAAAAAATCGGCTACCTCGTCCATTACCGCTACTCAGAGGAGCTGGAGCGCAACTTTCCCAATTGGGGCAGTGTGATCGCGCCCTATATCCTCACAGACCAGGTGCAGTTGGAGGAATGCGACTTTGCCTACAGCTTTGGCGGCGACGGCACCTTCTTGAATACGGCCATGGTCGTGCGGGGCATCTTGCCGGTCTTGGGGGTGAATTTTGGACGCTTGGGTTTTCTCACGACCGTGACGCAAGAGCATCTCTTTGCGGCGACCAACGAGATCATGAAAGACATGTACCGCATCGACTTGCGATGGGGCATCGAGATCGACAGCTCGCCGGCCGGCTTGTTTGGCGAGTACAACTTTGGGCTCAATGACTTCACGATCCACAAGAGCGAAAGCAACGAGATGATCACCGTGCACACCTACATCAATGGTGAATTCCTCAATTCCTATTGGGGCGACGGGCTCATCGTGTCCACGCCCACGGGCAGCACGGCCTACTCGCTCTCCTGCGGCGGCCCGATCATTCACCCCAATGCCAACTCGCTGGTCCTCACGCCCGTGGCTCCGCACTCGCTCACGGTGCGCCCGATGATCCTGGCCGACGATTGTGTGATCTCCCTGAGCCTGGAGACCCGCACGGGCCGCGCCATGGTGGCCCTCGATACCCGCACGGTGCCCGTGAACGACAACGTGGAGATCGCCATCCGCAAAAGCAAGCACCCCGTGAGAATGGTGCGCGTGCAGTCAGGCAACTACTTGGAGACGCTCAGGGGCAGCCTCATGTGGGGCAGCGACAAGCGCAATTGGAAGGAAAGGATGGGCTGAGGCGGGTTGCGGGTCGTCTCTGTACACATCTCAATGGCCAATTATTGTTCGCACTCCGTTTCAACGGAATCATCGCCAAATGCGTTGATAATCAGCTGTTTTCAATTGGCGTAATGTTCGACCCACTCTGGGGTCGGAGTGAATGTGCTCTTTATTTTCTACAAACGTGAGACTCCTCTGGAGTCCTTGGGCAGCATCAGCAGAGCGAATCAGCACTACGGGACTCCGGAGGAGTCTCACGTTAATAGCCTTTGCAGTCCGCTTTCGGCGACTCCGGAGGAGTCGAACATCAACGTTGTCGCTTGCCACGTTCGATTGACAAAGGCGAAAATTTGAAATGTGTGAACCTGAAACAAGCATTTCAAAGATGAGTATAAAGGCTAGCTCTAGCGGGTCGTCACTCAAAATGCCCGTTCGTCGGCCTACTGCGTTGTTTTGAGGAGTACCGACCAACAGGCAACTTGATTCAAGGCAAACCCCTATATTCGCCACAGCAACGCTGCACAATGAAAGACATCCGCATTCTCGACAAGGTTTTTGAAGAGTATCTCTCAGAGGAAAACATCCAGGCACGCATCGCCGACCTCGCGCGGCAGATCAACCGCGACTATGCGGGCAAGGATCCGCTCATCGTCTCGGTGCTCAACGGTGCCTTCATATTCACCGCCGACCTGGCACGCCACCTCAACTTCGATCCTGAGATCCAATTTGTGCGGCTCTCCTCGTACCATGGCGGCACCAAAAGCTCGGGGCAGATGCGGGTCCTGCTGGACCTCAGCAATTCGCCAGAAGGCCGCGACGTCTTGATCGTGGAAGACATCGTCGACACGGGCCGCACGCTCGACTGGTTGCGGCGCGACCTCATGGTCAAGGGCGCGAATTCCGTGAAGATCGCCAGCTTGCTCTTCAAGCACGAGATGTACCAGTTTCCGGAGCCGCCGGAGTATTTTTGCTTCAAGATCCCGAACGCATTTGTCGTCGGCTACGGTCTGGACTATGCCGAGCGTGGCCGCAACCTGCGGGCCATCTATAGCCTGAAACCCTGATCCATGGCCGCCAAGAAAAAAAAGGGCGGTTCTTCCCTCCTCTTTGCCATTCTGCTATGGCCGCTCAAGTTTGTGGGCGGCTTGGTGTTGCCGTTTTTCCTGCTGCTGCGCGGGGCCGTGACCCTGTATGAGCTCACCGAGTGGCATCCCTACCTCTGCATTGGGATTTCGGCGATCGCCTCGATGGCAGCTTTGTACATCTACCTCGTCTGGATCACCGGGCACTTGGTCCAAAAGAAAAAATCGGTCGAAAAAGCGAAAAGCATCCACCTCAAGCTCGTCTTGGTTGCCGTGGGCGGCTTCTGCCTCTATGCCATCTTGTATTTGGCGGCCGGGAACGCAAAGACAGAGGGCGTGCAGGCCGAATACACGACCACGCATCCGCTCCTGCGGCTCGGCGTGAGCGCGCTGTTGATATTCGACCACGATTTGGTGGTCACAGACATGGCCCGCACCCACCTGGATTACAAGGAGATGGGCTTGGCGATGAAAAACAAAAGCTTGCACTACACCCAGAGCGATGGCTATGTCCACGCCCTGGACCTGCGCACCAACGACCGCGCCGAATGGCGCAACAAGGTCGTGGAGACTTATTTTTGGCTCATGGGCTACCGCACCCTGCGACATGTGGGCACAGGAGACCACCTTCACATTTCTCTTATGATCAAGGACAATCCCAATGCACTCTAGGGAGTTGGCAGTTTACAGGTAGTAGGTAGCAGGTGCGGTGCTGCACTCCCGCACCTGCTACCTGCTACCTACTACCTCAATAGTTTTGCTTGATTACTTCGAGGGCGAATGCGTACCTTTGCAATCCCTTCAGTTCAATACAAGACGAAGGGTTTGCACATGTTGAACATTGTACTTTTTGGCCCTCCTGGATCTGGCAAAGGCACACAAGCCGCCAAATTGGTGGAGAAATACGGATTGAAGCACCTGTCTACCGGCGATATGCTGCGTGCAGAGAAGGCCTCTGGATCAGAACTCGGCAACCGCGTGGCGGCCATCATGGCCACTGGCATGTTGGTCCCTGACGATGTCGTGAACGAGATCGTGGAGAGTCAACTCAAGGCACATGCCGCATCTGTGCCGGGCTTCATCTTTGATGGCTATCCCCGCACGATCGAGCAGGCACACACGCTCGACGGATTCTTGCAGGCGCTGGGCACGGGTGTGACCGCGACCTTGTTTCTCGACGTCCCCAAGGAGGAATTGGTTAAGCGCCTCTTGCAAAGGGCAGTCGAATTGGGTCGTGCCGATGATACTGCCGAGGTGATCGAGGCCCGCGTGATCGAGTACAACGACAAGACGCTGCCTGTCGCAGGGATCTACAAGGCCCAAAGCAAATTGCACATGGTCGACGGCATGGGTTCGGTCGAATCCATTTTCGATCGTCTCGTAAAGGTCGTCGACCAATCCTTGATCAAGGGCTGATATTTCCGATTCTACTTCAAGAAAGCCTAGGCTTCGCCTTGGCACATTCCGCATAAAATCTCCACATGGCATCCTCCAGTCCCTTTGTCGACCACGTCCAGATCTACTTTACCAGCGGCAAGGGGGGCGATGGCGTCGTGGCATGGCGTCGTGAGAAACACGTGCCCAAGGGTGGCCCCGACGGTGGCGATGGCGGCCGCGGTGGGCACATCATCTTGGAAGGTGATGAGCAGATGTGGACCTTGCTCGATTTGCGCTACCGCAAGTTCATCAAGGCGCAGCCCGGCAACAACGGGGAGGGCGGCCGGCGCAGTGGCCGCGAAGGCAAGGACGAGGTGCTCAAGGTGCCGCTCGGCACCACGGTGCACAACTCGGAAACTGGAGATTTCATGGGCGAGATCACCGAGCATGGGCAGCAGCTGATCTTGGTCGAGGGCGGCCACGGCGGCAAAGGCAATTGGCACTTCAGGTCGGCGAGCAATCAGGTGCCGACCTATTCCGGACCCGGCGGCATGGCCCGTGAGCTTGTGGCGGTCTTGGAGTTAAAGGTGCTGGCGGATGTGGGACTCGTAGGATTCCCCAATGCAGGCAAGTCCACCTTGCTATCGGTCATGAGCGCAGCCAAGCCCAAGATCGCAGACTACCCTTTTACGACCCTCGTGCCCAATATTGGCATCGTCAAATATCGTGAATACCTTTCATACGTCATGGCCGATATTCCGGGCATTATCGAGGGTGCGCACGAAGGAAAGGGGCTTGGACACACATTCCTGCGACATATTGAGCGAAATTCTATCCTCTTGCTGATGATTGCGGCCGACAGTCCCGATCCCGTGGGCGAATACAAGACCTTGATGCACGAATTGGAGGCTTACGACCCCGAGCTGTTGCAGAAGAATCGCGTGGTCACCATCACCAAAAGTGACCTTTTGGACCCCAAAAGCCTAGAAAAGCTCCAAAAAAAGCTCCAAAAGTCCCTCAAGGGACAAGAGATCATGACGATCTCCTCACTCGCCAACCAAGGCCTAGAGGCGCTCAATGACAGGATTTGGCAGGCCCTGCAGCCTTGAGGCTACCCGCATTCGCCGTCCTCAAAATTCCTCCATTCGCCTACAAAAAAGCCCCCTTCGTCCTCAAAACGACACTTTTGCCTCTGCTGCCATCGGCCCACCGTGCCTTTCATGGCCGATCTTTGTTGCAACATCCTTTTGTTTCCCACATTTGGATGTGAACAAAATTCATTTTACATTGGTCTATTGAAAGATTGGAACGTAGGTTGATTCAGACCATTTCAGACACCACGACAGGCATTGCTTGGGCCATCTGAGGCCATATAATTTTGGAAAGGGGTTGGAAATGGAAAAACGTATATTTTGGACTGCTATCTTGCTATCCGTGATTTGGGTGGGAATACCACCCAAGGAAGGACTACGTGCACAGTGCACGGGTGGCACCAACACGGGGACCATCACGCCGACATTAAGTTGGCAGACTATTCCATGCATCAAGGGCGGAGAATACTATCGTTTCTTTGCGACACTGGGTTCCTACTATACGTTTACCTATTGCTTTGCTGGCGGATTCACGCCCTATGACACTGAAATCACGATTGTAGACGATGGTACGGGCATACCCGATCCATTTGGATATGCCAATGGTGGCGATTGCGGCCTCGGCGATCACCTTTGGTACTGGTCACCCCCGGCCACCGGTTGGTACCGTGTCTTGGTCACCAAGGCCCTGTGCCAAACCGACAACCGTTGCACGGTTTTGGCCTATCACAGGGAATTGGATCCACTAGGGACTCCCGGACGCACTTGCGCCACCCCTTGGGTCGTCGGGTCGCTGCCATATACCCAGACAGGATTGTCCACGTGCTTCTACGACAACAATTACAACAACAACACGAGCTGCCCGACCGGCTACATGACCGGCGAGGATTTTGTGATCACCTTCAGCGGCACGGCAGGTCAATGTGTGACGATATTTGGTGAAAACACATTCATCTACACAGGCATGTTTTTGTTCAATGGGTGCCCCAACGTGGTCGGCACGACCTGTGTGCAATACCGAGAAGCGGCCTCTGCCAATCCGCGCATGACCAACATCACCCTCCCGACCACTGGCACATATTATCTGGTCATGGACACCGAGGGAGGCTCGGTGCCCTGCACGGGCTTTGACATCACGATCATGCCTTGCATCGCGATCGGCCAGGGATCCAATTGTGCGTCAGCTTTCACGGTGCCCTCCCTGCCCTACAACCAAAAAGGATTTACCACCTGCGGCAAGGGAAATGCCTATACCAGCATCCATGCCTGCGCCAGTCCTTACATGAACGGGGAGGACTTCCTCTTCAGGTATGTCTCCCCGGGCAATGAGTGTCTGGACATCCAGCTGTCCATGACCAGCGGCAACACGGGCTTCTTTGTCTACAACGGTTGCCCCAATGTAGGCGGCACGACCTGCATCGCCAGCCGAACCTCGGCCGGCGGCAATCCACGCCTACGGGACATCAACCTCGTCGCCCCGGGCACATATTACATCATGGTGTCGACCCAGCCGAGCCCGACTTGCACGCCCTTTGACATCAAGATCAGCAACTGTCCGCCCCCCTGCGGACTCAATCCCAACCTGAACAATTCGTGCTCCACGGCGCAACCCGTCAATTTTGCTCCGGCCAACACGGTATGCGGCCACACAAGTCTGGCATTTACGGTGGACCAATCGCCCGACTTGATCGCTGATTTTTGTGGCTCCATTGAAAACAATGGTTGGTTTTCATTTGTCGCCGACTCCACACGCATGACCATGCGCATCGAGGTCACCAATTGCCTCTCCGGCTTTGGCATCCAAGGGCGCATCTTCTCCACCAGCGACTGCATCAACTTCACGCCCCGCTCCAATTGCTGGAACCCCATGCAACAGTCAGACGGGATCATCCAGGCCACCGGCCTCACGGTCGGCAACACCTACCTGCTCATGCTCGACGGCTACAGCGGCGACGACTGCGACTTCCTGATGACGCGCGTCACCGGCGGCCTTCCTGTCGTTTGGAATACCTTCAAGGCCCGATTGAATGCCGAGCAGGCCGTGGACCTCAATTGGTCTACCTTTTCTGAGGTGAACAACGAGGGCTTCAACATCCAGCGCGGCTACCAGACCACCAAGCTCGGTGGCGACAACTTCATCTGGGAAACCCTCGCCCACGTGGACCCCAAGGGCGACCCCTCCCGTGGCGCCGAGTATCACTATGTCGATCATCCTGAGTACAGCGGCAAGCCTTGGTTTTACCGCATTCAGCAAATCGACTTCGACGGCACCTCTGACTTCACAGACTACCAGCAGATCCTCATCGGCGGGCCCGAGGAGGCGCTACTCCAAAAACTCTACCCCAATCCGGCGACGAGCTCCTGCAATCTAGAGTACTATTCCCCCGAGGCAGGTGCGAGCACTTTTGTCTTGTACAACCTCGCCGGCATGTTGCTGAAAAAGGAAAACTTCTCCAACAACAGCCAAGGGGTATTCTATGAAAACGTCGACATCAGCGACCTTCCCAACGGTCTGTACTTCTACGTCTTGTCTGTGAATGGCAAGTTTTTCAAGGGAAAGTTGGAAGTGCTGCATTAATCAAGAAAATCGTCAATCAACGGATGTATGCTGGAAGCGGGTGCCTGTGGGTACCCGTTTCTGTTTACTTCCCCTCCTTGCAAATCCCTCCACAGCCCTCGCAATTAACACTTCGCAGCCACCCGAACTTTTCCTAAATTTGCACTCTCTTTTTGAAAACCTTCGGGATTCCGTTGCGCCCGGCACTGTCCATTCGTTCGTGATGCGCCTCGGGCCCTCGGTTACCCGCAATAATGTAAGTTGAAAAATGGAACCAAAGTCTCCTTCAGTGGAAAAGCGTTACGAAGAATACCAGAAGCTCTCGCTCCCCGAGCTGGACAAAACCATCCTCGAATTCTGGAAAACCAACGACATTTTCAAAAAGAGCATTTCCTCCCGTGAAGGCGGCCCTGCATTCGTCTTTTACGAAGGCCCACCCAGTGCCAATGGCCACCCGGGCATCCACCACGTGATGGGTCGCTCGATCAAGGACATCTTCTGTCGCTACAAGACGCTCAAGGGATTCCAAGTCCACCGCAAGGCCGGCTGGGACACCCATGGCCTCCCCATCGAGCTCAATGTCGAGAAGGAACTCGGCATCACCAAAGACGACATCGGCACAAAGATCTCGATCGAAGATTACAACAAGGCCTGCAAGGAATCCGTGATGCGGTACACGGGCGAATGGAACGAGGTCACCACCAATATGGGCTATTGGGTGGACCTCGAGCACCCCTACATCACCTACGAAAGCAATTACATCGAGAGCTGCTGGTGGCTGCTGCGCCAGTTGTTTGACAAAAATCTCCTCTACAAGGGTTACTCGATCCAGCCCTATTCCCCTGCCGCAGGCACTGGCCTCAGCAATGCCGAGCTCAACCAGCCTGGCACCTACCAAAAGGTAAAGGACACCACGATCGTTGCCCAGTTCAAGGCAGTGCGTGACGCAAAATCGGAGGCCATGTTTGCTGGCAATGAAGGAAACGTCTATTTCCTGGCTTGGACGACGACGCCATGGACATTGCCCTCCAACACCGCCCTTGCCGTCGGAAAGAACATCTCTTACGTGCAGGTAAACACCCGCAACCCCTACACCGACGAGCCCA
>JANMIM010000072.1:0-3520 GCA_031375795.1 Bacteroidota bacterium | reverse complement strand
CTCCAGCTCCAATCCGTCGAGCCGCCCTTGGATGTAGGCTGTGGCTGCCCTGATGGCTTGGATCCCATATTGCTCGTCGACAAGCGGTGCTGTATTCATAGTTTTTTTTGTTGGATTGCCGGCCAAAAACTCTGTCCAGCGGTTTCGCCTTGGATCCCGAGCATGTCCAGGATCGTCGCCCCGATGTCGGCAAATGTGCTGCGCGTGCCCAGGTCCGCGCCCGCTGCGACCGCTTGCCCATAGGCGAGCACGGGGATGTACTCCCGGGTGTGGTCGGTGCCCCTAAACGTCGGGTCGTTGCCGTGGTCGGCCGTGAGCAGGAGCACGTCGTCGGCTTGCATGGCAGCCAGGATTTCAGGCAGCCGTGCGTCAAATTCCTGCAAGCAGCGCGCATACCCCGCCACGTCGCGACGGTGCCCAAACAGCATGTCAAAGTCGACCAGGTTGGTGAAGATCAATCCCGGGCGATCGATGGCCATCCAGGCGAGCGTATTGTCGATGCCTTCTTGGTTGTCGGCCGATTTTTTGTTGGCTGAGATGCCCTTCCCATTAAAAATGTCCATGATTTTCCCGACACCCAAGACCATCTGCCCGGCGTCGGTGATATGGTCGAGGATGGTCGCTGTGGGCGGATCCAAGGCGAAGTCATGGCGGTTGGAGGTGCGCTGGAAATTGCCTGGCGTGCCGACAAATGGCCGGGCGATCACACGCCCCACGGCCCAGTCGCCCTGCAGCAGCTCGCGTGCGATCTCGCAGATCTTGTATTGGCGCTCGATCGGGATGATGTCCTCGTGCATGGCGATCTGAAACACGCTGTCGCTGCTCGTGTACACGATCGGGTAGCCCGTGCGCATGTGCTCCGCGCCCAGCTCCTCGATCACGACCGTGCCCGAAGCGGGGTAGTTGCCGAGGGTTCGGGTGCCGATGAGCGCCTCGAAGCGGTCCATGATTTCCTTGGGAAATCCGTCCTTGAAGTAGGGGAAGACCATTTTGGGGACCAAGCCGGCGATTTCCCAATGGCCTGTGATGGTGTCCTTGCCACGGCTTTGCTCTGCGGCACGGCCAAAGGCACCGAGCGGAGCAGCCACGGGCGCGAGGCCAGCGCCCTCCAATTGACCAAGGCCGATCGCCCGCAGATGGGGGAGGTCAAATCCGGGGACTTGGCGGGCGATATGGCCCAGCGTATTGCTGCCAACATCGCCAAATTGATCGGCGTCGGGCAGTTCGCCGACACCCACGCTGTCCAAAACAATCAAAATTACGCGCTTGATCACTTATTCTAGCCCATTTGGGGGCGCAGGGTTTGAAGTTACAAAGTATTGGGAATCCAAAAAAATCCGAAAATCATGGGACTCGGTCTTGGATCGGCTCCCCGATTGATAATCACCACTTTCCGCTCCCGAATGCCTTGGGAAATGTGCCGTCGTGCAACAAAAATGGAAGGTCGCAAAAGTGATTTGTTTCCGATTTTCGCTAGGATTGCTTATAATACAGCCTGATTTACTAAATGCAGTAGGTATGATCTATCAATTCAAGATTACCCTGAACGGCATCAACCCACCCATTTGGCGGAGTGCGTTGATGGACCCGACCATGACCATGGAGGAGTTGCATTATGTGACGCAGAGCCTCATGGGATGGTTTAGCGACCACGAGTACCAGTTTTCTTCTGGAAAACGCAAGATCATCGACGCTGATGATGAGGAAGATGGCGATGAAAACGATGAGTTCTCGTCGGATGTCCTGATCGGTCAGGCCTTTCGCAAGGCGGGCGACAAGTGGACCTATCTCTATGACTTTGAGGACAAATGGGAACATGAAATCCTCTTGGAAAAAATTGTGGATTTGGAGGCGGGGGTCGAATATCCCGTCTGCACCGACGGTGAGCGGGCCTGCCCACCCGAGGAGTGTGGCGGTGCGGCAGGTTACCAAAACTTGCTTGTCGTCATTAAAAATCCCTCAGACCCTGAGTACAATGAAACCATCGAATGGCTCGGGGATGATTTTGACCCCGAGTACTTCTCCAAGGACGAGGTCAATGCAGAGCTCCATGATCCCGAAAATTGGGTCGGCGACGACGAGGAGTTGGACGACAAGGATGAGGACGACGACGAGGAGGAAGACGATGACGACGACGACGACGACGAAAATTGATCTTGATCGGGGGCACCCCGATGGATCGTGAAATGAAAAACCGGCGCAAGGCCGGTTTTTCTATTTCTCAGCACCACGGCGCCCGGCTTATTGCCAGTCGACGATGGTCAAGTTGATGCGGAAGTTTTTGTGGTTTTGCACGTAGCTCGGCACGACGTCCTCTTGGCGAATGTGCTCTGGGTACGACTCTGGCTGTGAGCCTTGGGCCATGAACTCCACCATCTCTGGCTTGTCATAGCCTGGCAGCCCCTTGGGCTTTGCGTGGTCCACGCGCACCGAGGCCACGCCGCTGCGCAATTTCACGGAGCTGTAGACGACTTCATCGCCCAGCAGGAAATGAAACTCTGCGCGGCGGTTGAACTGCCGGCCGGTGTCGTTGTCGTTGGTATCCAGCGGTTTGTTTTCGCTGTAATTTTGCATTTCCACACGGGAGGGGTCGATGCCCTGCTCGATCAGGTAGGACAGCGGGGTGCGGCAACGGTTGAGCGAGAGCTCGGTGTTGTAGTCCACATTGTTGTACCAATCGGTGTGGCCATGCAGCTGCAATTTCCAATCCTTGTTTTTCACGAGCATGGCCACGACGGCATCGAGCTCGATTTTGGACTCGTCGCGCAGGTCATATTTGTCGAAATCATAGTAGATGTGCATGATTTCGGGAACCTTGTCGCCCTTTTCGGTCACCAATTCTGGCCGGCGACGCAGCAGGATGTCCTTCTCGATGCGGATGTCCTTGCCAAACAGCTTCGGGGACGTGATCTTTTCGGAATGCAGCGGGTAGCCGTCGGCCACGACCTCGATGTCGTATTCGTGCTCAGGCTCCAAGTCAAAATGAAAGAGCTGCGGATGGCGATTGTTGATGACGCTCACTTGGATGGCGTTGGTCATCTTGTCGATGAGCCTCACGGTTGCAGGCAGTGTGTCGCCATTGTCCTCGTCCATCACGATACCTTCCAACTGAATGTTGAAATAGCGGCGTGGGTAGGGATAGTAGGGGAAATAGATCGTGTAGATGTCTTTTTCGCCATATCCGCCTTCCTTGCCGCTGGAATAGTAGCCGGTGAGGCCATCTGAGGAGAGCACGAAGTAAATGTCGTCGTCGGGGGTATTGACAGGGTAGCCCATGTTGAGCGGGGCCAGCCACTTGTCTTGGTCCTCGATGTATTCGGTCACGAAAATGTCCCATCCGCCCATGGACTTGGGGCCGTCTGAGCTGTAATACAAGGTCTTGCCGTCGGGGTGGAAATAGGGTGCGTCGTCGTTCCAGGCCGAGTTGACCGTTTCTCCAAGGTTGGTGGGCTCGCCCCACTTGCCATTGGGCATCTTCTTCACCATATAGATGTCCCGTCCGCCAAAGCCGCCGGGCCGC
>JANMIM010000062.1:0-1453 GCA_031375795.1 Bacteroidota bacterium | reverse complement strand
GGGGGATTTTGGATTTCAGGGTCCGCAAGGGAATCGAATCGCCCCTGCTTTTTTGTCGGCGACTGGTCTTTGATGTCCCCTTGGATGGCTACCCCGAAAGTTGGACACCGTTACCGAATCGTTGAATCCGAGTTTTGTCCGTATTCCGTCCCCATTTCGCATCCATTCGACATTCATTAAAATTGAATGGGTTTCGGTGGCTTTTTCGGGTCGGGGTTTGCAGTGCAAACTTTCATGCCAATCAGCCCATTGGTCGATTTGTATCAATGTGTATCGATGTGTATCAATGCGTATTAACGTGTATCGATGAGTATTGACGTGTATGAATGGAAATTGCGATTTTCACCAAAAGACATTCAAATTTTTCATTTTCACCCAAGCTGAGACGCATCCATTCGACTGGTTCCGACTTGCCCGCTAGGGCCAAGCCGCCCAAAATCCGTTCTCGAACGCCAAAAGTTGCGTTTGCAGACGTTTGCGAACGTTCACACGCACCCCTATAAACAGGCCAATACATGCAATGGGCGGGTGTCGGACGTTTGCGGACGGATAATCCGTTTGTAATCCGTTTTTCGGGGCATTGGAAAACGTTCGTCTCGGCCCTCACTGCCTTGGGTAGATCAAGCCGTGCCAGACCGATGTTCCGTCTTGGTTTCGGTGGCCCACCCACACGGCCTTGATGCCATCGACGGCGACCAATTGTGCTGTCGCGGGTGCAGGGTCGAGGGCGTTCCACACGTTAGGGGTCACGCCGATCTCGGCGACATTCCCGAAGGGCCAATAGGCGGAGCTGAGTGAGCCGACTTGGGTGCAATTGTCGGGGCTTGCCAGTCCCGCCGCATCGGTTCCAAAGGCAAACCAACGGATGCCCTTCACCCATGCGCCCTGCAACACCATCTTCAAATCCTCCTTTTCCTTCTCTCGCATCATGCCGCAATTTAGTGGTCTTGGGATCAAGGGCAAGGCGCAAGAACCCGCAAAATCCGATTGCGATCACATTTTTATCTGATCGCAATCGATTGTAACGGATTTTTGGACCCCAGAAAACAGGCCAAATTTGGCCAGAATGGCCGTTACAATCGATTGTAACGGATAATCCGATTGCATCTGATCGGAAGGGCCGATTTATCCGTTCGCAATCGGGCAATTTTGGCCGATGAAATTTGAGTTGTGGCAATCGGTGATTGCCCTTCACCAAACCACGAAAAGGTGATTGCTGTAAATACCGTCGGTTTGGAGGTTTAGCATGTAGGTGCCTGGAGCCAAGCTACCGACTTGCAACACCAACGGTTTCCCGTCTTGCTGGAATCGGGTTGAGATCACAACCCTACCGTCAAGGCTGAAAACGGTGGCGTTCACAACACCTGGAAACTGCCCATACGATTCGATCTTCAGGTAATGGCTTGTCGGATTAGGGTAAATCCTCCATCGGCCATTCGATCCTCCTTCGTTC
>JANMIM010000007.1:0-8811 GCA_031375795.1 Bacteroidota bacterium | reverse complement strand
GCCCCCGCCGAGTCGCGGGTGCTCAAGCGAAAACAAGCGCCCTAAGCGCTCCATCTGTCTCTTGATTCCCCCATACACCCCGCTGAAAGCGTGGCAGGAAACCGCATGCCTCCCTTTCAGCGCCACACAACAGCTTCCAATCAGCTTCCAATTGTAATACTCAACGATAAATACACGATGAAAAACACGATTTCCAACCCCAAAAGACTGCCGAGCCGCCCAGCGCTGCTCGTGGCCTGCCTATTGCTCCTCACCTCCCTAGCTTTCGCTGGCGGCGGATTCCTCTCGGTTCACATCGAAACACCCCACCTCTGGATCCCATCGGGAAATGCGCTGCTGACCCAGCCTCCCTTGGGAAATGCCGTGATTGCACCGACCAACCACTATGCCTATGTGCCCCACGAATGGAATCCCAACTTCAACCCGACCATTTATGGACCGGAATACCATATCTATACAACCTACCATGAAACGGCAGCGGTCACCAACCCAGCCCATTTGTTGCAAAACGCGATCCTGGACCACAATCCATCAAGCCTTGAACCAGGAAATGCTGCTCCCCTTTTGAATCCCATCGCATGGGGAAACATGGAAAGCGATGCAGAAAACCCGCAACAGTTCACCAACGATCTGAATGCATCCGATTTCAACCCGGTGCGCATGGACTACACCAGCATCGATGTGGCCAGCATCGACCTCGCAAGACCAGAGGCTGCGTCGCCAGGGCTACCCGCCGAGGCCCAGGCACTCGATGAAACCGGCTATGCCAAACAATCGGAAGCCGGAGCCGCGATCATCGCCCGGCTCAAAACGTGGCCCAATCCCAGCAATGGCCGATTTCAGGCAGCCATGGAGGGCCTGCCTGGTGAGTCCTTCACGTACCGTGTGCTCGATGCGGCAGGAAACATTGTCTTGGAACTGAAAGCCACCCATGAGGCCACAGACTTTGACCTGAGCCACTTGGCAGCAGGGAGCTATTACCTGCAAGCAATGTCGGAGGCTGGGAAGATCTACTCGTCATCTTTGGTGTTCCAACATTGATTTTGGTTCATTCCACATCGCTTACCTAACGTCCCTGCCCCTGGCTGCGCAACGAAAACCGCTGAAAAGCCACCTAAACATTACAAAACTGAAACGCACAGCATGGTTCATGCTGTGCGTTTCAGTCTATCCGCAGCATGATGTTTCGTAAAATTCGATGCCAAAGCCGATCATTTCTTACTTGGAGCACATTGCCAAAGTTCCTTCTGAACATTACATCCGTGGCGACAAGGGGAGTTAGAAGCCTGTCGGCATTCGCTTGCGTATGGCAATTGCAGCTTGTATCTTCATTTTAATGAGGCGGCAAAGATTTTCCTTGTCGATTGATCCAAGCACCTCAAGGAGCCGTATCTATCGGCAAGTAGTTCATTGACCAACGCTGATTCATGAGAAACCCGAGAACTCGTAATTCTGAGCAGGGCCACGGGGAAAATGGCCTCTGCTGCGGGAAAATGCATGAATTCGACTGCCGGTGAGGAATGGAGGGGGCAGAGGGGAATGGAGGAAGCAGAGGAGAATGGAGGGTAAATCGGCAGCGACCTGCACCTGATCACGTCGCATACACTTGCGGCTGTGATCAGGGGCGCGGGTCGTGGGTCATGGGCTAATCAAAAATCCACGATGCAAATTGAAACGAGGCCAAGCAATCGCTTGACAGGGAGGCTCACCTTTCGCTGCTGGGCGCAATCAGCCATAGGAATCTCACGGGAAGTCCGAATATTTCGCATATAGCTCTGGGCATATCACGGACAATGATGGCCTAGCATACAACAAAGAGGGCGAGATCCAAGACCTCGCCCTCCTTTTGTGATGTCCCTGAATGTGCAATTCAAGGACAATACCAATGCTCGTACCAGATTACTGGACCGAGAATTTCTTCATGACAGTGTTGCCATTGAACTCAACCTTCAGCATGTAGGAACCTGCTGCAACTTTTTGCAAGCCCAGTGATTGAACAAAGGAGCTGCCATTGGCTTGCTGCTTTAGGATCACTTTTCCTGTCATGTCCATCAAAGTGAAGTCCACGGTCTGGTCTTCGACCAGGCTCACGTTCACATTCACTTGGTCGTGTGCAGGATTTGGGTAGAGGGAGATCGAGTTGTCAAGCACAGCTTGATCGATCGCCACAGGAGTCAATGTGAGGTTCACGTTGTCGACATAGGCGTTGTTGCCAAACTCGCTGTTTGCATAGAAGCGCAAGAGCACGCTGGCTTGGCCATTGTAAGCAGCGAGGCTCACAGACTCATTCCTCCACTGTGTAGCAGAAGGGGTGAATGCGGAGGTCGCATAGCCTGCAACGGTGGAAAGGGTAGGGCCGGATTTGGACCAGATGGTGGACCAAGTGGCGCCGCAGTCAGTGGAGGCTTCGACCATCAACATGTCGTTTTCATTGGCGGAATACTGACGGTGAGCGACATCAAATGTCAACGCAGGGGTGGTAGCAGTGGTGAGGTCCAGACCTTCGACGATGTTGAGGATGTCGATGTTACCAGCTGTGCTGTTGTAGAAGTCGATCTTGGCAGAGCCTGCACCGCTCAAACCAGCCGTCGAGCGGGTCCAAGTGTAGCTGTTGTCAGGATTCTCGATCAACCAGTTGGTGGGTGGGAACGTGGTGGAAGCAAAGGACTGCGTGAGGGTAGCGGCGCTGACAGGCTTGGCAAATACCACCGTGGCATTGCTGTTGGCAGGGACTTGGTCGGCAGATCCATTTGGATTGGCCAGGGTGATCGCCAAGGAGTGTGAACCTGGGGCGACAGTGATCGCAGGCAAAGTGGCCGTGGTGACAGCACCTTGAGCCAAGGAGCCGGTCCAAGCGAAGGTCATCATTGGGTTGGCATCCAAAGTGTATTGGATGTCCAGGGTGGTGATGGTGGTGCTACCGAAGTTGGAGATCTCCACGGTGGGGGTGATCGAAGCACCGCAAGTAATCGCAGGAACGTTGGTCACAGCACCGATGGCTGGGTCCAAAGTCACTTGGTTGAAGTCTGCACCCGTTTGCAAAACGTTCTTGGTGGAAGCGTCTTGGATGAAGGCGATGACGCGCAGCTGCATCGGCACTGGGCCTGGGTAGCTGGTAGGCGATGCGGCGATCGGCCAAGACAGGTTGAAGGTAGCCGATTGGCCGTTGGTCCAAGTCGCAGCAAGGGTAGTACCATTGCCGTCTGGAAGCATCTTGCGCATTACGTTGGAATATTCGCTTTCGCCATTGGGCGAGGTATAGCCATACACGTCTTGCTCAGCAATTGCAACTTGCAACTTGAGGTTGGCGTTGCTCACAGCCTGTGAGGCAGTCACCACCACAGTTGCATCGATCGTGTTGCCATTGATCGTGTGTGACACGGCAATCGTGAACGGAGAGGTCACTGCAGCTTGGTTGTCGAGCAAGGTCTGGGTGAAGCTGGCGATGTTGTCGTCCCAAACGTTGCCGTCCATGAAGCCGTGGGGAGAGTAGTTGTTGGCATAGAAGCCGGTACGGGTCGCGATATCTGCCGTGTTGTACAGGTAGAAGTTGGGACCGGTCGATGGGATGTCGTTCTGATATTTCAGAGACACGCCCTTCGACATGTTTGCGGGCATCGACATCAACGCATTGAAGCCTGGGTTGTAGGCTGCACAAGGCGGACATGTCTCACCGGTGAATTCCTCCACCAAAACCAATCGCGGGGATTGGGCGCTCAACGATGTTGTAATTGCTAGTGCTGCAATCAACAAGTATAATTTTCTCATAACTAATTATTAAATGTAATTAATACCTTGGTTAGGCACGAAGTTAGGCAATTTTCCATCATGGGCATCTGTGCACCCAAAAAAAAACCGAATGTGTCGCCTAGATGCCCTAACACCTGTAAATCACTTGTATTCAGGGATTAATATAGACAGTCATCCCTCCAAATCGGCGAAATGAGGCCCATCCGAACCCCCCATATCAGCCATCGATTCATCGCAAAAACCACTTTGTGGCATCGTATTTCGATCGGTTTTCCAATTGTATGGACTGCTATTCTATGGCTTTTGACCGCCAAACCCGTAGTTTTGCACTATGTGGAAACGACTTTGTTGGGTGGCGATGCTGGGCGGCTCGTTTTTCTGGATCGGTGCGCCTGAGGCCCAATCCCAGGGTATCGTCGATCCTTGGGCATTGCTCGCGCGACCAGACAGCATGCTTCGCAAAGACATCGTCGGCTCGGAGTGGGTGCTCGACTTGGTGCAGCCTTGGGTCGCAGACTCGATCGTGGAGGAGCGCCGGCAGCGGCTCAAGGGGTTTGGAGGCTGGATCATACAGCGTGCAGCTGCACGGTATTGGCAACATTACACCGACCACAAGCAAAAGTACGTCGCCTCCAGCAGCAGGCCCTACCACATCTTCAATGGCCCGGGTGACGAGATCGACATCAACATTTTCCTCATGCCCCACCTCCCCAAGTATGTGGCGATGGTCAAAACCGGGTTTGAGCAGGCGCTGGAACGCAACCGCTCCGAAAATGGCTTCCGTTTCGACCAGCCGCCCGGCTACCCCGTGCCAGAGGAACTCAAATACTTGGACCGCGGCTACCTGTCGGTCGAATGCGAGGTGACCCCCCCACAAAAATTCGCCGACCTCTTGGAAGACGCGTTCTTGCCCGTCCACGAAGGGGTTTTTGAGCTGGATTCCATCGAGACGATCGGCGTGCGACATCCCAGCATGGGCATGACAGGCGTGTGGTGCATGGATTGCAACCACAACTGTCGCCCCGAGATCCACCCGATCGAGTGGATATGGTGGCTCGACATGAGCGGGGATCGCCCGGGCTCAGCCCTCGCCAAAAGCTGGATGGTCGCCTTGATGGTCGACGACAGCCACCGCTTCCAAGACTGGTCGAGCGGCCCACTCAGCGGAGAGATCGCCATCCCCTTTGCCGTTCCGCGCGAGGCACGCACCATCGTGGTGGACCTGCAAAACATCTGCGGCGACCCCATCTCGGTCGATAGCATGGTACGTCACGCGGAGGGCATCTTTCAATCTGCCGACACATCCTTTGTCATCCCCTACATTCCCGGCAGCGGCATCAGCCCCAAGCTCGACTTGCTGGTGCGCACATCCGGCAATTGGCCACTCGCTGGCACCCAATACTGGTTTTCAGACGTGCAATCTGGGGCGAATGGATGGACGGGCTACCTGCACATCGCCACGACGGTGCAAAGCCTGCTGGCGATGCGTGTCACGGTCGACGCCGAACTGGACTGATTTTTCAAACGCGGAGAAAACCCTAACTTCCGTCGATGCTTTTTAACTCGGTTCACTTCCTTTGGTTCCTGCCCCTGGTGGTCATCGGCTACTACCTGCTGCCGGGCCGCTGGCGCTGGGTGCTGCTGCTGGCGGCGAGCTACACCTTTTATATGTTCTGGCGGCCTGAGTACATCGCCCTCGTGATCGGCACCACGCTGGTGGACTACTGGGCGGGCCTGCAGATGGGCCGTCGGGAGCAGCCTAGGCAGCGCTTGCCCTTCCTGCTCATCAGCCTGGGCCTGAACCTGGGATTGCTGCTGACCTTCAAATACCTCGGCTTTTTTCAAGCCTCGGCCAACGCGCTCTTGGGCACCCACTGGGAGGTGCTGCAACTGGTCTTGCCGCTGGGCATCTCCTTTCACACCTTTCAATCGGTCGGCTATGCGATCGACGTCTACCGTGGCAAGGTGGCGCCAGAGAAACACCTGGGCTACTTTGCCGTATTTGTCGCCTATTTCCCGCAAATGGTCGCCGGGCCCATCGAGCGCTACGACAGGCTGGGACATCGGCTGCACGAGGTGCAGACCCTGCAATACGCGAATTTTGCGGCTGGATTCAGGCTCATCCTGCTGGGTTTCTTTGCAAAGATGGTCGTCGCCGACAACCTGGCGGCGCTGGTGGATCCATTTTACAAGGCCCCGATCACATTTGGGCGGCGCGATGCCTTGGTCGCCCTGGTTTCCTATTCCTTCCAGATCTATTGCGACTTCTATGGCTACTCGCTCATCGCGCTGGGCTCTGCACGCCTGCTGGGGGTGCAACTGGCCGACAATTTCAAGGCACCCTATTTCTCCAGCTCGGTCGGCGAGTTTTGGCAACGCTGGCATATCTCGCTGAGCACTTGGTTCCGGGATTATCTGTTCATACCGCTCGGCGGCAGCCGGGTACACTGGCTGCGCTGGGCCTGCAACATCCTCGTGGTCTTCACGGTCTCGGGATTGTGGCATGGCGCGCGGTGGACATTTGTGATCTGGGGAGCCATCTGGGGCCTGGCTTATCTGGTGGAATTGGCGCTGGGCAAGCTGCTGGGTGGTCAATCGGAGAATAATGGCCCGGGTCACCGTGCCGCGAAACTGTTGCGTGTGCCCGTCATTTTTGCCTTGGCGACTGCCGCTTGGGTCCCTTTTCGCAGCGAGAGCCTGGCAAAAATGGGCCTCGTTTGGGACGCCTTGGTGCATCAGCATGCGGGCATCACCCACATGACCCTGCCGATCGTCACCGTGGCCGCGCTTGGCCTGTTCATCGTGCTCGACCTCCTGCAGCGCGACCAGCAACCCGACGTGTGGATGGGCAAGCGGCCCTGGGCCTTGCGCTGGGCGCTCTACGCCTTGTTGCTGCTGGGAATCCTGGCATTTGGGGCGGTCGAGGAAGTGCCATTCATCTATTTCCAGTTCTAGGCCATGGGAGAATTCAAGAAAATAGCATTGAAGGGACTGCTGTTGCTGGGGGTATTGGCTGCGCTGAATTTTGTCTATGATTGGTTTTTTTATCGGCAGGACATCGCCGACCATTCAGAAGCGGGCCAGCTGCTCATGCAGGTGCAAGACAGCGCCGACATCCTCCACTTCGCCGAATCCAGCGACTTCACGATCGGCGACGAGGACATCGACAAGCGGAGCACGACCCAGTTTCTGGCGGAATACTTCCCGCACCAACGCCTGCGGCCCGTCGCCAAGGGCGCCATGCATGCCGGCAATTATCACGACCTCTTGCGCCAACTCCCAGCAAGCAGCCCGGCAAAGGTGATCGTGGTCACGATGAACCTGCGATCCTTTGACGCGACATGGATCCACTCCAAGCTGGAAACGGCCCTCCAAAAGGAAATGGTCCTGCTCAAGCCAGGCCCTTCGCTCTGGCGGCGGTTCATGCTGAGCCTGCGCAACTATGAGCTGAAATCTGCCGACCAACGCCTGGCCGACGTGCGGGCACAGTGGGCGCGCGACACCTTGCATTTCCCCTACCCATTCCCCTACCCCACCGTGCTGGCTTGGGACTCGGCCATCGCATTTGGCTTGGAAAAACGGCCCGCCGACGTGGCACCCCGCACCGAGGCGCAGACACAACTCGCTTGCCACTACGTCAAGAATTTCGCGTTCCAGATCGATCCGGCGACCAATCCCCGGGTGCGGGACTTTGACCGCATCGTGGCCTTGGCACAGGCGCGTGGCTGGCAGCTGGTCCTGAACCTGATGCCCGAAAACATGGAGATGGCCCAGCAAATGGTCGGCAAGGACCTCACCCTGCTCATGCGCCAAAACCATGACTTGCTGGTCGAGCGCTACGGCCACCTGCCACGGGTGACCTTGGTGGACCAGATGGAAAGCCTGCCCAACCGCGATTTCATCGATCAGAACTGGACGACCGAGCACTATTTTGAGCACGGCCGCCGGTCGGTGGCCGACAAGGTCGCCCATGCCATCGCGGCCTTGCTGCCAGGTGAAATGCAAATCCCACCTGCGCCAGCATACCTGCAGGCCCGGCGATTCTACAACGACTGCGAGGGCGCAACCGTTTGGAGCCAAATGCAGACCCTGGACGAGACCCGCGCACACAGCGGCAAAAAATCCTGCAAAACGGGTGGGGATAAGGCCAAATTCGGGATTACATGGACCTATCCTGTTCCCAAGCTCGACAGCATGGCCTTTGACAGCCTGCGCATCGGTTGCTGGGTCTACCAAAACAGTGCAGACCACCCGGCCGCGATGGCTTGGGAGGCGGGCGGCGATGCCTCGGGCTATCTGTGGGATTCATTGCAGGTGAAATCGCACGTGACGGCGCTTGGCAGCTGGCAACATTTGCAATTTGTCGTACCGCTGTGGCCCCAGTTCAGATTGGCCGAGATCGTGAAAGTCTACCCTTTCAATCCTGGCGAGGAGACAATCTGGTTTGATGACATTGAAATTGAGTTTTTGGGCAAAAATGCAGCATTTCGAGCCACAATTATCCCTAATGTAGACGATTCCAAAGACTAGGTGAGCGAAAATGGAAACAAAACGTCCCGATTGCCAAATACATCCATAATTGATACAAATTCTGTCCCTCAAATCTCAAATTCAAGCGCAATAAACATCTATATACACAACATTTCAATCCATGATGTATTAATTTATCCCAAATAGATCAAATATGTATCTAAACTTGGGACTATTTTGAAGCCGATTTGCGCCGATCTGTATAGAGATTTGCAGCATGGGTATCATGCTAGGAGATATTATTCGGCGCATCATTCGTGACGACAGTCGGAATGCCAAGGAAATCTGCGACAAGATCGGCATGAGCCGAGGCAACCTCGACAAGATCTACAAGAAGGACTCAATCAATACCGACCTTCTGGCCAAGCTCTCAACGGAGCTGAACCACGATTTTTTTCAATATGTGAATCCATTTGTGCTCACGGAGCGCGATGGGCCACGGTTGTATGGGGCCGAAGAGGATCCGGGAGACCGCCGCACACCGCTGAGCAGGCTCAACCGCTGCATGGGCGAGCTGCACGATGCCAAGAA
>JANMIM010000001.1:0-2075 GCA_031375795.1 Bacteroidota bacterium | reverse complement strand
TGCCGATCATGGCGGCGGCGTTGGCGTTGATGGCCGTGTTGCGGGCGAGGTAATTGAAGTCGACCCAGAGGCTGTCGATGTCGCCGTCGAGGTCGGTATCGGCGCCGAGGCTGTCTGCCGAGGTGTGTTGGTGATCGGTGTAGCCCGGCGTGAGCGATGCATTGCCATGCTCATTGGCACTGGTGAAGCGCATGGCTGCGAATCCATTTTGCCGAAAGGGAATGTGGTCGCCGCCACGGCCCGTGCGGTCCTCGGCGGTCATGATGCGCAAGGTCATCGGCACGTCTACCCGAGGTAGGAGATTTTCCTTGTATTGCAACTTGTTGTAGCGCGACAGTTGCTTGTGCGCGGAGTTGAATCCGCCGAGGCTGAAAAGCCGCAGGTTCAGGCTGTCGATTTGGCCAGCCCCTGGGCAGCTCGGCGGGCTCGAAGTGATGCCGCAGATGATGCCGCCCACGACGTCGTTGTTGAGCACGGCATGGACGGGGATGTCCTGCTGCCTGCAATAGTCGCTCATGGCCTCCCCGCCATAGAGTCCTTGTTCCTCGCCGATCGTGAGCATGAACACCACCGTGCGGCGGTAGGTGAATGCGCACATGACGCGGGCGAGCTCGATCACGAGTGCGCAACCGCTCCCGTTGTCGTCGGCGCCTTGGGCACTGCACAGGGAGTCGCAGACATAGGCGCATCGGCTGTCGAGGTGGGCCTCGATCAATACAAATCCATGGGCCGAGGTGTCCATGCCTGGCAAGACGGCCACGACATTGCGGTGTTGCGGCGTCGTGCAGATGAGGCGGTCAAATTGGAGGTAGCCGGTGAGGAGGCGGTTGTCATGGGCTTGGCTGATGCGGGCAAATTGGTCATGGGCCCATCGGCGCGCAGCGCCGATGCCAAAGGCGGGCGAAAGCGTGTCGGCGTTGGTATTGCGGTTGCCAAAAGCCGCAAGGCGCGTCAAGTGCGCCTTCAGGCTGTCGGGCGACACGCGTGCCTGGATCAGGCGCGCGATCGAGTCGGGGTGGTTGATCACAGCACTCGCCTGGTAGTTGGCGGCGACGTAGTTGCCACGCAGCACGGCATCGGCCTCCAGGTTGGTCATGCGGATGTTCAACTGCCCCCATGCTGTCGCTGCCTGCATCAGCGACAGCAAAAGCAAACCTATGGCCATTCTCAAGGGTCGAATCATGTTTCAAGATAACAATTTCTGTCTTGCAACCGGCAATTCTCCCCCTCGCATCGGGCAAATGGTTTTTGTTTCTTGCGACCCGGTGTAAATTGCGCCATGTAGATGCTGGTAAGATGAAGCAAGCGATGGGCGCTTGGTGGAAAAATGAAGAATAGCACAAATGGTTTGGTGGTGATTTTTGCAGCAACGGCCGCGACTTATCTCGCGCTGGGCTATTTCTTGCCTTATCCCGGGAGCTTCTTGCTCAAGGCGATTCCCATTTGGACCTTGGCGATCCTGGCTTGGCGGTCGGTCGCGGGCTTGACAGGCAAACTCCTGACGCTGGGCCTCATGCTTTCTTCGGCAGGCGACATTGCCCTTACCGTCAACGCTGAAGTGGCCTTCATGATCGGGCTGGGATTTTTCTTGCTGGCACATATTACCTACATCGTCGCATTTGCCCAAAAAACGAGGCTGCAAGTCGGCCGGATCCCCTTTTTCCTCTTGGTGATTGGCTTTGGGACCGCGATGGCGGTGCAGTTGTCGCCGCATTTGGGTGGCATGGCAGCACCGGTATTCGCCTATCTCATCGTGATCGGCGTCATGGTGATATTCTCGGGTCTCCGGGCCGATGTCTCGCCCTTGCTCATGGTAGGTGGCCTAGTGTTCATGGCCTCAGATGCCATGATCGCCGTCGCCAAATTCATCGCCCCATTCCCCTTTGCAAAACCGGGCATCATGGTCACCTATTACATCGCCCAATTCTTGATCGTGTGGGCTTTTGTCGTATCTGCACAGCCCCCCAAAATCGATACAATTCAACAATGAGCACTTCCAATCCTGTCAGGGATACACCCCCGCAGGCCGCAAGGCCACCACATACCAAGGGCAGGTTTCTGCTCGGGGATACCTT
>JANMIM010001472.1:0-2770 GCA_031375795.1 Bacteroidota bacterium | reverse complement strand
TCGATGTAGCCCATGCCGCCCATGAGCTCCATGCTCTCGCGGCAGAGGTAGACCGCCAGTTCGGCCGAGCTACGCTTGGCCATCGGGGTGAGCATTCGCAACAACTCAGCCTCTGCCTTCGCTCCACCCTCTGCGCTGTCCATCGCAGCGATGGCACGCCATACCAGCAAAAAATTGGCATGGTATAGGCTCCCCAATTCCCAGAACTTCGCCCGCACCAATGCATGTGATAGCGCGATCTTGCCAAACGTCTGCCGATGACCGAGGAACTGCCAAGCCTCGACCATGGCCCGGCGCGCGGCTGCGATGGCCGCCACGCTGTTGTACATCCGCGAGAGGTTGATCATCTCTGTCATGACCCTGAATCCTTGAAATTCAGGCCCCACGAGCGTGCCGATCGTCCCATCCAGCAGGCACTCCCCGCTTGCCATGCTCCTCGTTCCCAGCTTGTCCTTGAGACGCACGATGTCGATCGCATTGCGGCTTCCATCTGGCAACTGCCGCTCGACCAGGAAGATCGACAAGCCGCGGGTGCCCTTGACACTGGACTGTGTGCGGGCAAGTACAAAGATGATTTGCGCATTGACATTGCTGCAAAACCATTTTTCTCCATGCAAGGTGTAGCGGCCATCTGGCAACGGCCTCGCCTCGGTGAGGTTGGCTCCGACGTCTGAACCGCCCGACTTCTCGGTAAGGAACATCGCCCCGGTGAAGAATTCCTCGAGGTGGAGACTATATATATGTGGCATCAACCGTTTCTGGTCGGCGGGCTCGCAAAATTGGTCGATGAGGTGCGCCACGCCATCGGTCATGCAGAGCGGGCAGTATTGGCCCGATTCACTCATCGCGAAGAGCAAACCGAGTGCAAAACCCATCTTGTGCCGCTGCCCGGAAAAACGCTCACGCAGGCTTGGCTCCCATTTCAGCCGCATCATCTCGCTGTCCACGGCCACTTGCATCAGCTCCCAGTAAGCGGGATGAAATTTGATCTCATCGACCGTGATTCCCCACCGGTCACGCTTGCGCAGTTGCGGCCCCGACTGATCGGCATCGAGCGACAACATATCCATCTGCGTGGCTGCCTGGGCCCCTAGCCTTGTCATCAGGGGTTTGAGGTAGGACAAATGCGCCACCGGCAAGTAGTGATTCAGCCAAGCTTGCAACAGAAGGTCACTTTCGAAGAAATTTGTGCTGAAACGAGGGTCGGCAATCAACACCTTGTTGGAATTTGGCTGGGAATCGGACATGGACATCGATGCATTATTTGAGCGAAAGATACTCAAGTGAGGGGAATTTGGAATCAAGGATAAATCAGTGAAGAATTTGGGTTTTGGTAATTGGAAATTTCACCCTTTTGGCCCATCTGCATTGTAAGATTTTCAACAAACCTACCGATAAACGTTAACAGACAATCACGGTGGATAAATATTGGGCTACGAGAAACCTACATTCATCGTCAAAAAAGTCGATTTGAACGAAAACCCCGCTGATAGATCGCTTGGTTGAATAATGAAATTTTTGAGCAATGTTTGCAAATGCGATTTTTTTAACTTTACTTCATGTAAGAATTGGAACATTGAAGGAGATAGTACGGTAAATGATCAACAGTAAGATTTAACCTGGCTCAAAAGTTCAGGTCAGGTAATTCAGCAACTAGAAAAAGGTAATCAGTAAAATAAATTGGACCCATCTCGGCGGATGCCGCATGGGAAACGGTTGCCCTCTGGCGATCGTGGTGATCGACGCTTACAGCGCCGTGCCAAGTTCTTTTGTGCATTGTTTTTCAAGTTCATTGGAAAGCAGATATTGATCTTAATTATTTATTATCAATCATTTATGAAGATTAAATCAAGGACAAAAAAAGCGATTGGGATCCTAGCGATCCTGATGGCTGTGGGCTTCCTGAGAGCCCAGCAAGTGACGCCTCATCAAATCCCAGTGGGAGACGACAAGGCCAAAGTGGAGTGGGTCAGGTCCAATCCAGATGCCTACCAAGCCCTCGGTGGCCAGGTGTCAGGTACAACCGTGGCAGCTCCAGCGCAAATGACCGAGGCGGAAAAAACCGCTTGGCTTGCCTCGCATCCACAGCCCCAGACGGGAAATGTGAGCAGCATCGACCAACCTACCGTGATGCCTTGGGGCAGCCACGACAAAGCAGCTTGGATCGCAGCGCATCCACGTGAGTGGGCAGCGATGAACACCGACACACGCATCCGTGTGTCACGTGCCGACTTCAATGCACTGCCTGCCAACAAGCGCCAAGCAATGCAGAATGATCCGAACTACGTGATCGTAGATGCACCTACAACAGCTACATCCACATCCAACCATTGAAATGATCATGAAAAAGATATTTCAACTCCTCACAGTGGCTGCCCTCCTGATCTGGATGGCGCCATCGGTCATGTCACAGGCATGTAACTTTACTTCTGCCTTCGGCAGCGCGACAGTCAATACAGCTGGCGCCGTCGTGACGATTAGTACCTGCTCCTTTGCGGGTGAATACTCCACCATCAATGGTGCAGTCTCTGGTCAGACATTGAACTTCACCAGCTCTATTGCTGGTGACCAAGTTACGATCCGCACGGGTTCGCCTTCGGGTCCGGTGGTGGCAAGTGGCAACTTGCCATTCTCTTATTCCAACGCGTTCACGGGCACCATCTATGCTCACTGGAGCCGCCCTGGCTGCGTGACGCAAAGCTCATGTCGCACCACCACCGTGCAGTGTACAAGCTGCGCACCACCTGAGAGAAATACTCGTGCGCACTGA
>JANMIM010001333.1:0-4401 GCA_031375795.1 Bacteroidota bacterium | reverse complement strand
CCCCCCGGGCGGGGGATGGTCGGGGCTTGGCCCCGTTGGCGGCCGCCATCGGGCCGGAGCGACCGCGCAGCCCCGCAGTCGCCCGACCGCCTGGGCACGGCACGTGCACGGGAGCGGCTCGCCCAGATGATCATCCTTTTCATTGGTCGGTGAATTTGGGGCATTCTCGGGCACGGTGACAAAACTCATGGGGTTTAGGAAGGCATTCGTCTAGTTTTGGTAAATTTTGAGCGGAGAATTACCCAGATTGCCACCGAAAATTTCGAAACGAGGATTACGGGCTAATTTGGGGGAATGAAGATTTTGGGGACAATGGTGGAGCGTGGCAGGCGCGGCTTGTGGATGGCGGGGCTGCTCTTGGGTCTACACGGGATGGCGCTGGCGCAGCCCGACAGCCTCGGGGAGGACTTGCTCTCGCTGGACTCGCTGCTGAATGTACGCATCAGTTCGGTGAGCAAATATGAGCAGACGACGCAGGAGGCACCGGCGTCGGTGACGATCATCTCGCACGAGGACATCCAAAACTATGGGTACAACGATGTCGGGGAGCTGCTGAATGCGGTGCGCGACCTGTACATCAGTTGGGACCGCAACTATACTTACCTGGGTGTGAGGGGCTATGGCCGACCGACCGACTACAACAACCGCGTGGCGGTGATGGTGAATGGCGTGGTGCTGAATGAGAATCTCTGGGGCGGTGCGCCGGTGGGCACGGAGCTCTATGGCCTCAACATCGACAATGTGGAGCGGGTCGAGGTGATCAGGGGGCCGGCGTCGGCGCTCTATGGCAACTACCCGATGCTGGGCATGATCAACATCGTGATGCAGACGGGCAAGTCACTCGACGGGGCCAAGGCCTCGGTGGAGTATGGGAGCTTTGGGAAGATGCAGGCCTCGGCGGCGTATGCCAAGACGACGGCCGGCGGGCTGGACATCAATGTGAGCACGCGCCTGGGCAAGCTCGATGGGCAGCGCCTGTACTATGCGGAATATGACGACAGCACCCAGAACAATGGCATCGCCGACAGGATCGACGGGAGCCAATGGTGGGGCACGCATGCACGCCTGGGCTACAAGGGGCTGGTGCTGCAGGGCTTCCTGTCGTCGCGCACAGTGGGCGTGCCCACGGCGGCATACGGCGCGACGTTCAACGATCCACGGTTTGTGGTCACCGACCGGTATGGGTTTCTGGCGTCTGAGTATGCCCGCGACATCGGAACCAAGTCGCAGGTATTTGCAAAGGCTTGGCTCTACCAATACCACGACCGTGGGGCCTATCCCTATGACTCGGCAGATGGGGGCGACCAAACCGATGGGGTCAATGGCTTGTGGCTCGGCGGCGAGGTGCGGCTACGGCAAGATATCAGCGCCAAGAACCGGCTCGTGGTCGGCGTCGATGCGCAGCGGGTCTTTCAAGCCAACTATTTCCTGAACATCGACGATACGGTTTTTTATGCCTATCCTGTGGCCGACTCGACCTTTGCGTTGTTTGCGCAGGATGAGTACCAGCCCATCAAGCAACTGAGCATCACGGCGGGGCTACGGTTTGACCGGCTGTACCTGGGCAAGACGGCGCTTACCCCACGCATCGCCGTCAATGTCTTTGCGGCCAAGAACACGACCTTCAAATTGCTGTATGGCTGGGCGTTTCGCGCGCCCAATGCCTATGAGACCAATATCGATGACCCCACCTACATCAAGGGCAACAACGGCCTGAAGCCCGAGCTCATCCGCTCGCTGGAGCTGGTCTATGAGCAAAAGCTGGGGCGGCACCAAGCCATCGCTGCATCGCTCTACCGGCAAAACCTCTTGCAGGTGATCGACCAGGTGCTGGATCCGATCGATTCATTGCTACAGTATCAAAACGTCGACAACTATGGGGGCTATGGCGCTTCAGTGGAATGGAATGCACGCCTGCATGGTGGATTTCACAGTTATTGCAACTACTCATTTGCGTCGATGCGCAACTTGGAGGGGCAGAATCGGCTGACCAACTCGCCGATGCATCTGCTCAAGGCGGGGCTGTCGGTGCCGTTTCTCAAGCATTTCAGGTTTTCGCCAGAGGCCGTCGTGCAGTCGGGCAGGCTTACAGTCTATGGCACAAAGACCGACCCATTTGCCTACCTGAGTGCCCAGTTGCTGGTAGCCCCCCATTTTACGGGCAAGGCCGGGGCCCTCAACCGATTTCAGCTTGCCTTCAAAGTGCGCAACCTGCTCGACACCGTTTATGGCTACCCCGGCGGCTTTGAACATGAGCAGCCCGTTATCCAACAAAATGGACGCAATTACAACCTCAAATTGACCATGAGCATATTATGAGTGGCTTCTCGACCATGCAATTCTACACCCTGGGCGCATCCATTGCAAATGGATGTCTTGGTGGCGTAGCTGCAATCGGTCAGGCACTTTTGCTCCATTGGAAGCAAACAATTCTTGAGCTGTGCGTGCGATCGCTTGAAAGAAAAACGAAACTTCCTACATTGCAAGGTTCATGAGAAAAATGCTTTGGGGAATCTGGCCGAATTGTTTGCGTGAAGGCGTCGCTGGGCTGCTGAGCGTGCTCTTGATGGGTGTGCCTTGTTTGCTGCAGGGACAGCCCGATAGCTTGAACGATGATTTCCTCTCCTTGGATTCCTTGCTGAACCTGAGCATCAGCTCCGAAGCCAAGTATGAACAGTCGACGCAAGAGGCGCCCGCCTCGGTCTCGATTATCTCCATGGAAGACATCCAAGACTTTGGGTACAACGACATCGGCGAGCTGCTCAATGCGGTGCGCGACCTCTACATCACCTACGACCGCAACTACACCTACCTTGGGGTGCGCGGCTATGGTCGCCCGACCGACTACAACAATCGTATCGCAGTGATGCTGAACGGTGTCGTGCTCAATGAAAATGTCTGGGGATCAGCGCCGATCGGCACCGAATTGTATGGCCTGAACATCGACATGGTGGAGCGGGTCGAGGTGATCAGGGGGCCGGCCTCGGCGCTCTATGGCAATTATCCCATGCTCGGCATGATCAATATCGTGCTACAGACTGGAAAGTCGCTCGATGGCCTGAAAGCCTCCGCGGAAGTGGGCAGCTTCGGGAAGTTGCAGGGATCACTTGCTTTTGCAAAGACCACTGCAAAGGGATTGGACATCAGCATCGGCGGGCGACTGGGCAAATTGGATGGGCAGCAATTGTATTACGAAGCCTACGACGATAGCAGCACCAACAATGGGATTGCCGACCGTATCGACGGGAGCAAATGGCTTGGCCTGAATGCGCGGGTGAGCTACCGAAACTGGACCTTTCAGGGCTTTCATACATCGCGCACGGTCTCAGTACCCACGGGGGCCTATGGCAGCGGTTTCAATGATCCTCGCTTTGTCGTCACGGATCGCTATTCCTTCCTGGAGTCGGAATATTCAAAAGATTTAAGTCCCAAAACGACTGTCTTTGCGAAAGCCTGGGGCTATCACTATTATGATCGAGCAGCCTACCCCTTGGACTCTGCCGATGGCGGCTTCCAACGAGACGGTGTAGATGGGCTTTGGGTGGGCGGTGAGGCTCGATTGCGGCACGATATCGCCACCAGCAATCGGTTGGTCGTCGGCATTGACGCACAGCGCATCTTCAAGGCAAACTATTTCATCGAATTTGAGGACACACAGGGCTATAATTTTCCCGTGGCCTACTCGACCTTTGCTGCTTTTGTGCAAGACGAATACCAACCCATCAAGCAGTTGAGCATTACAGCGGGCTTGAGACTTGATCGGCTTTACCTTGGCAGGATGGCACTCACACCCAGATTGGCGGTAAACTTTTTTGCGAGCAAGTCTACAACCTTCAAGTTATTATATGGCTGGGCCTTTCGTGCGCCCAATGTCTACGAAGCCAATATCGATGACCCGACCTATATCAAAGGCAATTTGGACTTGAAACCTGAAACCATCAGAAATATCGAGCTGGTGTTTGAACAGAGGATCGGGAAACACCAAACCGTAGCAGCGTGTGTCTATAAACAGAATATCCTCCAAGTAATCGATCAGGTTCTGGATCCTAGCGATTCGCTCCTGCAATTCCAAAATTTCGATAACATAGGTGGCATTGGGGCTTCAGCGGAATGGAATGGCCGATTTCTCCATGGATTCCATGCCTACGGCAACTATTCCTTTGCCAGCATGTCCAACCTCGAAAACAAACAATGGCTCACAAATTCTCCAAGACACATGCTCAAGGCTGGCCTCTCGGTGCCGTTCTTGAAGCATTTCAGGTTTTCGCCAGAGGCGGTCGTGCAGTCGGGTCGGCTTACAGTCTATGGCACAAAGACCGACCCATTTGCCTACCTGAGTGCCCAGTTGCTGGTAGCCCCCCATTTTACGGGCAAGGCCGGGGCCCTCAACCGATTTCAGCT
>JANMIM010001314.1:0-1232 GCA_031375795.1 Bacteroidota bacterium | reverse complement strand
CAACGACATCACCGGCGGCAACTCCGGCTCACCCGTCATCAACGGCAGCGGCCAATTGATCGGCCTTGCATTTGACGGCAACTGGGAGTCGATGACCGGCGACTTGGTCTACGATCCAGGCGTGCAGCGCACGATCAGTGTCGACATCCGCTACGTGCTTTTTGTGATCGAGAAGTATGCGGGTGCCATGAACCTCATCAAGGAACTGTCGATCGTCGAGTAAGACGGTCATCTCGAGGTAAAAGCGGCTGGGCCTGGATGGCTCAGCCGCTTTTTTTGTGGCAATGCCAACCGAATCAGCCGGCGGATTGCCTTCGTTTGCGATGCGCAACTTCATTGCCCAGCCCACTGCCTCTCCCGATGAAAACAAACGGCGAGCCGCCCCGAATGTGGAAAGTTCGAGCTGCGCCTGGTTTTGCAGGAACTGCAGCACGTGGAAATAGGAAAATCGGATCGGAATCGAGGGTCGCCGAGCCATCCAGCCCCGGGAGAAAAATGATAGTTATCCACATTTTACAGGAATGAATGTTGCCAATCCGTGAAAATTTTAAAGAGTGCTTGCATCTTTATCCACAATGTCAGAACTTGTACCCTGAATCCCTTTTTCGTTGTATGAAGCGAATCGTTGGTCTTGTTTGCATCCTCTTCCTTGCCGCGACCTGCTTGAAAGCTGGTGGCGGTGGCCCGATGGTCGACGTGAAGATGATCCATGCCGAAGGAAAGATATTCTACCATGAGATCTATGTCTCTTGGAGCACCGAGTTTGAGCGCAGCGGGTTTGATTTTTTGCTGGAAGCCAGTGAGGACGGCAAAGATTGGCGCATCAGAGGCCGTGTGAAGGGCAAGGGCGGGCTGGATCGCCACGCTGAATACAATTTCGTGGACACCAAAGACGAGAAATTCAAGCATTACCGCATCCGCAAGGCCGATCCTAGCGGGAAATTGGAGATTCTTTCGGAGTTCAATTTGGCCGACTACTCGATCAACGTTGCGCTCGATGAAGTGGTCATCGACAAGGAAAGGAAGCTGCTGATCGAATACCGTGTCGATCAGGACCAAGAATTAATCGTGCGGATCTATAACAGAATCGGCGAGCAGGTAGTTACCAAGGTGATGCCGTTCAACCTTGCAGGGGAATACATCTACCAATTGGACATCAGCGACCTGAAGCCTGATCGTTATCTTTTGGTGGTGACGCAAGCCCTGCTCGACAAGGCGGTTGCCGAAAAGGC